>CAIQBY010000093.1 GCA_903870175.1 uncultured Bacteroidota bacterium | reverse complement strand
TGCAATCCATTAAAGTTATAAACAATATGGTTTGCAAAACTTCTTGTACAATGAGGAGTAGGAGTACAATCATATAAATGTCCTTTAGTAATTGGTGTGTCATCTACTCCATCATCACCGCAGGCTACTCCTGCATTATTATTATTGCCCCAAACATGTTCCAAATTCATACAATGTCCAATCTCATGAGTAATTGTTCTGGATGTACCCAAAGAGGTATTCGGTCCGATACTACCTATATAAGTTGACATACTTAATACTCCATCGCCCTGAGGATAATTAACAACAGCCGAAGGATACAATGCATAGGCAGCTGCAGTTGATCCTGGTGCTCCTATAGAAATAACAGACCAGATATTCAAATATTGATTTCTAGGCCATTGATTTAATTTAGCAGCATCAGTTGCCTGAGTACCCAAATGAGATTGAATACGATCTATACCATTGGTACAGTTGCCATTTGGATCAATGGTTGCCAAACGAAATTCAAAGTGAATATCAGAAGCTAACGTATCAAAAGGAGAGTTCTTCACAATATAAGATGTATCAGCATTCATTTTTGCATAGTCACGGTTAAGAATTTTCATCTCATCGTAAATTTGAGCGTCAGGAATATTATCCGTTCCTGTAGGATCAGCATAAATAACATGAAAAACAACCGGCACTATATGAACTGCTTCTACAGTTCTTGAATGACGTTTCGCCTCGATTATCGGTTTCATCGCATTGTCAAAAGCTATTTGCTGTTGAATCAACTCCGGATGCTCGGCATATAATTTACGCATAGCTTCATCTGTTCCGCAAGGCAATGGTGTTTGAGCTTTTAAACTTACCGTTTGTACAGCAATTAAAACAGCACTCGCCAAAACCAATTTGTAGTATTTATTTTTCATTTGTATATGTATTATTATTTAATTTCTCGGCAATATTAGCAATAATTAAACCAATAGGCAAACAAATTTTTGCGAATGGTAATAATTTTACTTTTTGCGGTTATTTTGGAACTGTGAGCGGTCGTTTTTTCCGGTAAACGGTAAAATGTGTAGGGTGGCTTTTATCATTTATTGTACTTTTCGTTTAAAATACTGTTAATTAACATTATATGCATATTTTGAGGTTCAAAATAGTACTAATTGAAATTTCAATAGTGGTATTTAAATTCTAAATAGCGGTATTTAGAATCTAAAAAGTGGTATTTAAAATCTGAGTAATGGTATTGGAGCGTCTGAATAGTACTATTGGAAATCTAAATAGTGGTATAAAAGTATCCAAACAGTGGTATTGGAAATCTGAATAGTAATATTGAAATATCCGTATTATAGTATTGGAAATCTGAAAAGTGATATTAAAACTTTACTATTATCTAATTTTTTGTAGCGAATAAAACTAAACTGCAATTTCTATTCCTTAATAATTTTCCGAGAGAAATTAATTGCTTTCCCTTTTATATTTAATAAATACTCGCCTGCTGCCAATTGTTCTATATCTATTGTATCAGTCGAATTTCCTGAAATTACATTTTCCACCTTGCTGATTATTTTTTTGCCGCTAATATCAAATACTTCAAACAACAGTTCATCAGATGATTTTAATTGAATATTTATAGTAATTATTTTTTTTGTAGGATTCGGGAAAATAGCAATATGATTATTAGGCGCAGTAAGCGTAGGAATTCCGGTGACCACATTATTGGCTGATAATATATGTAATTCCGGGTCGAACTTAACAGTATCAATAGGGAAATTAACCGTTGCCGAAAATGTTTGCCCTGAAAATGTATGATTAAAAACAATTATAGTATCGCGGCCTGCACCGATAAATTGCACAGGTATTGGCATTTCATAAAATGAAACAGACGGGTCGGATTGAGTTTGATTGACGGTTAACGTTACCGCATTTCCTGACTGACTCCAAAACAGTTGATACGATGGCCATCCTTGATTGTAATACCATTCATTAAAAAAAGAAGTTAGATTCTGCCCACTTGTATTTTCCAAATGTGCCTTTAAGTCAGGTGTTTTAGCATAATGCCATGCTAAAAGCGGGTCGTTAAGATAATTTTTAAAAGATAAGAAAAACAGTGAATCGCCTAACTTCCAGCGAAGCATGTGTAATAAATAAGAGCCTTTATTATAAGATAATCTTCCATTAAATATTCGACTAACATTGGTGGTATCATCACATAAAACAGAACCATTTGGTGAAGCAGCTACACTTGCAATTTTATTTTGTTTCCAACTCATCCAAGTACTTGGGAATAATCGTTCTTCGGTGAGCCCTTCAAAATAAGTAGCGAATCCTTCATTAAGCCATATATCCTGCCAACTTCCGCAAGTTATTCTATCACCAAACCACTGATGCGCACATTCGTGAGCAATTAATGGATGACTTAAATTATCGACAAAAGCCATTGTTTGATGTTCCATCCCGCCACCCCAGCCAAATTCACAGTGCCCATATTTTTCGCGTGCAAAAGGATATTGAATGGTCAGGCTATCGTATAATTTAATCACATTAATAATGTCGGGTGTTTGGGACTGAGCAGGAACAAGGTCTTCGGGATATACATAATTTAATACCAATAATGAATCGCCGGCAGGCAAAGGAACATAATTTGAATATTGTACATAATTGGTAACACCTATCGCCACAAGATAAGAAGCGATTGCATATCTGGTTTTCCAATGAAAAATTACGTTGCTGCCTGAGGGAGTTTCAGAAACTAAAATTCCATTACTCGCCACTCTATTGCCTTGCGGAACAGTAACTATTACATCCATTGAATCCGATTTGTCTATCAAATCATTTTTGCAGGGCCACCAGTCCTTTGCTCCGAAAGGTTCTGAAAGTGTCCATACTATTGGTGTTCCACTATGTGTTGACTGCACAAACGAACCGAGGCCGCTTCCCGCAGGCGCTCCCTGGTAATAAATTGTCAGTGAATCTAGTGTATTTATAGGAATAATACCGTTTAAAGTTATTTGTAATAAATCATTGGGAAGATGAGAGAATGATAATGAAACGGAATGATATTTAACCGAATCAACAGTAAGCGTATCTGACAAATCAAATTGTATTTGATTGAAACCGTTAACTGTTGGCTCAAAGTAAAATGTTACAGCACCTTTTATATAATTTACTGCCGGATCAATTTGCCATTCGCAGTGATTGTATTTTAGGTCATAATTATTAATAATACTTGTGCGCAACGATTTACTGTTTAATACTACTCCCTTTTTTTCCATCCCTGCAATCTCGTCGGTATTATCAACTTTGGAATTAATCTGAGCCCTCAAGCTGAAAGAAGCAATAAGAGTAACAAATATCAGTATTCTAATTTTCATTTTTAAAAGGTATTAATGAGCAACAATAAATTTATTGTTTGCAATTATTTTATCTTTTGATTTTAATGAAACAAAATAAATTCCATTATCAAATGTTGAAGTATTAATGTTAACAGTATTCTGCTGACTAAGTTTTTCTTTATAAATAATTCTTCCAGTAATATCAGTGATTATTAATAAGGAATTGTCAGATGTTTTATTGGTTGCCGAAGATAAATCAACCGTAATGAAATTTGCTGTTGGGTTTGGAAACACTTTAATGGAATTAGTTTCTGCAGGAATGGAATTGATTCCCAATAAATAATCATTCATTGCAAAAACATATTCGCCCAGCTGGAGCGTGTCGATAGTAATAATACCATGTTTATCATTATTGTTTCCCAAAACATTTTTCCTGTAATAAGGATATACATTCCAATCGTCAGCGGCATTACGGCGATACATAAGCACAAGACTGTCTTCATAAGTTGTAATTAAATTATTATCCAGCCAGTAATTTCCACTGTAGTTCAGTGTTCTGCCATCGTAATTTAAAGTAGCAGCGGATTTAAAGTTGGCAGGCAATATACCGTCCACCTTCCAGTAATGGTTGGGAGATAAGCGGTAAGGCTTGCAGCAATGGTGATAATCGTCAGGTGCTGTAAAATTATGTTCCACCCGAACTAAAGCCGAATCGCTGATGCTATTTACACTAAGCGTCATCATTGCATTTGCAAAGGGTGTATTTCCAGTAGTTTTAATAGTATGATATTCGGGAGCAACTGCTTGACTTATCTTTTCTCCCATATTTACTGCAACAAAAACAGGATTAAAAGGCAGTGTAAAGCTGAATGAATTATTGGGACCCGACATCATTATTTTAGTTGTCTGTTCGACCCAGTTAGCAGCTTTAAATGTTATTTCCAACGGAACACTGTTAAAATACGCAGGTGCTCCGGTAAGTTTTTGTTTTATATAGACGGTAACATTATAATTGGTTCCTGAAGGAGTAACAACTGATGAATCTATTGAAAAGTGAGGCCATCCGGGATTAAATACCCAGCCGTCAAAAAAATCGTTGAGGTTCAATCCGCTTGCTGCATTTAGCGAAACCATAAAGTCGAGAGAGGAGACATCAGTATAATGATGTTGAGAAAGATATGTTTTCAGAGAAGAATAAAACAAGGTGTCGTTATCAAAATAGCTGCGCAAAGTGTGTGCAACATCAGCACCTTTATTGTACACATGGTCGCCATAGGTAAGGTTTAAAGGGATGTTGGATAGCGTTTGATAACCGCCTTCCTTGACCTGCAAAAACTGAAGATTCGTTTCGTGATTGGTTCTCACATTACTTAAATAACTGCTGTAACCGTTTAACGCTTCATAAAATAAAAATTCGCAATAATGCGCCCATCCTTCATTTAGCCACATATCCTGTGCTGTCCGGCAGGTAGCAAGGTCGCCAAACCAGTGATGCGACAGTTCGTGCGCCATTATATTCTGATAGGTGGTGCCATAGGAAGCACCTGTCACTATCAGCGGATAACTTATAGTAGTGGCATGTTCCATAGCTCCCGAATTAAAAGGCACCATGCAATAACCAACTTTGTTCCACATGTATGGCCCGAAATGATTCTCCCATGTGGCGAACGCAAGAGGCAAATTAATAAAAGCGGCTTTTACATTTGCAGTATCAGCAGGCAATGCAGCAATAGAAACAGGTACGGGCCCGTTGATGGCATTAAATGTTTCGTTTATCTGTGCGTAAGCAGCTACTGCTACTGAAGCAAGATAACTCGGAATCTCTTTATCCATAACCCATTTGCGGGTTCTGTTGCCTAATCCATCTGTGGTGTCGTGTGCCAAATATCCGTTGCAATAAGATGTCTTGCCATTATTTGTTACAATGTTAAATTCGTAAGTTGCCCGTTCCACAAAGTTGTCGAAACATGGATACCATACTCTGCCATAGTTATGCGGCAAGGCGGCGAATCCAACTCCTAAATTATAGGCATAATCCGGAGTGAAATAAAAGCCACCCCAGCCCGAAGCATCACCTTGCGGATGACCGTGATAATAAACCGTGAGACTGCTGGTATCACCTATATTATATAGCTGCGGAAGATTAACGGACAGCAAAGTATCATCATATTGATAGGAGAGAGTCGAGATGTTGCTTTTTACGGAATCAATGGTAAGCATCAGCAAATCGAGATTAATAGTATTAACGCTATTGAGTTTTGGTGTAAATTTTATTATTGTGTTTCCACTTATTGTACTGTCAATAAAACTGGTAACGTTAAGATTGATGGTATATTTTAAAATATCCATTGTATCGCTGCGCAAATTGGATGCTGTAACTGTAGAAGGATGCCAGTGTGATTTATTTGGCTTATGCTGTGCTGCCAAACTGAAAGAAAAGCATAGAGAAATAAATAACAGTAATTTTATTTTCATTGGTATGATATTTATTTTTTGAAACAATAAAGGTAATAAGATATTTATATATACAGATAAATTATTATCAATAATTTAATGAATATTTTATTTTTATCTGTTTATTAGAAAGAACACTTCAGCACTTATTATTTTATATAATCAATTATTCAAACATTAAACCCGAAAAGATTTTTGAAAAACATTTAGTCTGGTTTGTTTATCAGTTTTTATATTTTTCATCTTAGCGGAAAGGATTCAGCAGGTAATTAATAAATTGTTATTTTTATTATTGAAGAAGTTTAATATTCGAAAATAGTTCTTTATTCTACAGCTTTAAATAATATGTCACCCCTGTTTTTCTTCACGTAATTAACCATTTAAATTTTAATCACTAATCTATTTCAGTAACTATTGCCCAGTCGACAAAACGGAAATCTTTCAGTTTTTTATTACTCTTTTCGAGCAAAGTAAGGTCAGGAATAAATGCAAAGGAAATCATGGTATCATCTCCTTTTTTGAATAAATCAAAACGTTCTTTTGGCCTTACCAGAATATATTCTTTATTTGATTTTGTGATTGGCAGTGGCTTATCCAGTTTGATGAGAAACCATCCTGTGAAACCCGAAATATTTTCTCTTTTTATTATTTCTCCTTCTATCGGCAACAACGTCTCGAGAATAGTTTTTTTTCTGAAAAGTCTTATTTTAATTCTTTTATTTACCAGCGAATTAAAATTAGGTTTTTTATCACCAAAAATAATCTGTGCCGGCAGCAACCCCGAAAAATATTCGATAGGCGACCATTCTCCGGGAAGTATATCAATGTTGCTAAGCCTTACAGATAAAAATAAAATAAGATAGCCGCCACCTAATGTGGACGAAATAAATTCGCGATTGCCAATTGTTGGTCCGTAAATAAAAACCATTCCTATATATTCGAAAAGAAATACAGCAATTAGCCCTGCTGCAAGGTCGGAAGAAAGTCGTGCAGTATTCAGCTTTATATTATCAGCCGAAGTGAGCGAATGATTCAGTGCATTATTAATGATGGAAGCATATACAAGGATTCCTATCAGGAGAATAATAAATGTGAAAAGAGAAAGTTCGGAAGCATATTTATTCAAAAGCCAAAAATCGTAAAACCCATGAGATGCTGCGGCAATGAAAAAGAAACCAAAGCCATACAATAGTGTTTTCCTTTTAACTTTAAATTTTGCAAGCAGCAAGCCATAAGCAACTATCGAAGAGCATATCATGTGGGCAACTGATGCTGTCAATGCTCTGGAATGAATAATGTTCAGGTTTCCATCATCAAAATATCTGAAGTTTTCGACAAACGCAAAGCCAAGTGCCGACAGCGATGCGTACATTATATAATCTATCGGTTCTTTAATAACTTTTGTAAAACGAAGTATAATAAGGAAAGGAATTAATTTTATGAGCTCTTCTATAACACCTATTCCGAATATACAATAGAAGAAATCATTAATAATATTTCCATTCAGCTCAAACCGAAAAGCATATTTATATGTATCGTATAATAACCATACCGGAAGTACAAATGCGGCTGAAAGAACAACAGTGAAAACAAGATATTGCCAGTTACCCCGCTGATATACATTTACACGCATTAGATAAAAAATCCAGACAAGTAAAATAAGTACTGCTCCAAGGAAGCCGATTATATTAGTGTTTAGGAATGCCTGATTTAAAAGTGTTCTGAAATAATTATAAATATCATGATTGGTAATATATGCCCGTTGCCTGAAAGAGTAGGGGATATAGTCCTTTATAGCGAGGTTATATACAAGGGGTGTAATTTCGTAATATCGTTTTTCGAAATCGTAAAGGTTGGCCAGATGATGATATGCTCCTTTGATATCGCCATATAATTTTATTTCCTTCTTCAATAAATTTATACCTTTTGCAGGTTCATTAAAATAGTACGTCTGGATTCCGAGGTATGTATTCAGGTATTTTAATTTATCGTTATGTATATTTTCAAGATGGTCTTTTGAATTTGCGTGATCATTTCTATAATAATAATACAAGCCAATACATAGCTGACCCATATCTGCCCTATGTTTCGATTGACTTTTTGTCCAGCTGTTATAATAATCATATATGTAGGAACCTTCTTTGTTGAATTCATGTACGTCAGGTCCCATCTCCTGATTTTTATCAAAATGAGATTCAATAAATGCTACCTGCAAGTCAATATTATTGGTATCTTTTTTTATCAATTGTTTGTAAGCCGAACTTACCAGCCAGGGTTGCGCAGTCCTTTTTCCGTATTCTATCTGCTTCTGCAAATCAGTAAATACAGGGTCGCTTGTAAAACAGTTGACAGCGATAAACGTTGTTATCAATAGCAGAACAGCAACTACTACCGAAGTGTTTTCTTCGAAGTCATAAAATTTGCGGTTATACTTTTTATCTTTTTTTAGTTTCTGAACCAGAAAACTAATAAATCCTATTGATAGTATTCCGAGTAAAACGATGATAAAACCCATATGCTGGAATTAAGAAATTTGATTCCAAAGCTAATATAATAAATGTAACCCTTCGGAAATTAATTTCTAATTATGGATTGGGATTTAAAATAGGATAGAATTATTGTGTTTGGAATGTAACCTCGCCCCTGTTTTTCTTCACATTTTTTATTTTCCTGCTTTGGTTGGTTTAGTTTTTCGTGGTGTGGTTATTTTTAGTGATTTTTGTTTTGGTTTATTCGCTGATGCAAGTCCTGCTTTTTTCATTGCAGTCGACCAGTTTCCAAATCTATATACATAAGTATTACTTGCGTATTTCCCTTTTGTTTTATAATTCTCCCAACTTAATTTTACCGGTTCCAGTTCTTTTGCCACTCGTTTTAAATCATCCAGTAATTCTTTTTCGGTAAATGGCAAATTAGGTTTTAAACCTGCAATAACAACTGCTTTGTTCCAGGTGCCAAAATTTCTCTCAAACGTCCCGGAGCTGTATAAACCATGTTTTTTATTCTGATTAAGCCCTACATAATCCTGATTTAATAGTTTTGCCATCCTTTTTAAATCTTTTATTAATTCCTCTTTAGGAATAAATTTCCTGCCTCTTTTATTACCTGTTGCCATGATTAATTACTATTAAAATGTTTTTTATAAAATACAAATGTAATCATTTTATAATTTAACCTTCCACAGCTATCTTATTCTCCTGCCACCATTCGTAATTTCTAATTCGTAATTCGTAATTCTCCTCCACCTCGCCCCTGTTTTTCTTCACGGTTTTTAATCCTGAAAGGATGTTATTATTATAGCTAATATAATTGACAACAAATTAAGAAACCCTGAAAGGGTGAAATAAATATATCATCCCTACGGGATTTGATTGTTGGCGCATTTCTTTTTTTATAATAATTTCAATCCTTCGGATTTCGTAATTTCAAATTCGTCATTCGTAATTCTCCTCCACCTCGCCCCTGTTTTTCTTCACGTTTTTTATTTAAGCTTCTTCACTTTTATCAAACAAATTAATATTTCGGAGAAAAGCAGGGGCGACATTGTCATTATTATATCATCAGTAATAAGTATGTTTCAACATCAGGAATAGTATGTTTACATAAATTTTACTTTTCTTCAAATGGTAAATAATAGTGTAACGTATCAGAGCAACATTGCAACGCATCAGAGTATCATTGCAACGCATCGGAGCAACATTGCAACGCATTGGAGTAACATTGCAACGCATCGGAGCAACATTGCAACGCATCGGAGCAACATTACAACGCATCGGAGCAACATTGCAACGCATCGGAGTAACATTGCAACGTATCG
>CAIQBY010000092.1 GCA_903870175.1 uncultured Bacteroidota bacterium | reverse complement strand
CGATACGTTGCAATGTTACTCCGATGCGTTGCAATGTTGCTCCGATGCGTTGTAATGTTGCTCCGATGCGTTGCAATGTTGCTCCGATGCGTTGCAATGTTACTCCAATGCGTTGCAATGTTGCTCCGATGCGTTGCAATGTTGCTCCGATGCGTTGCAATGATACTCTGATGCGTTGCAATGTTGCTCTGATACGTTACACTATTATTTACCATTTGAAGAAAAGTAGGGGCTGCGTGATGCAACTGATTTGGATACTGATAACTTAAATTTCATGACTACACTATTATATTATGCTGATAAAAACTGTTATTTAATTTCTTATGAGCGGTCAAAGGGCGTAATAAAAAAAGGACATTCCTAATTAAAGGAAATAAACTTGTGAAAGCATGTCGTTTGATGACGTTATATGTCGTTTCGTGTCGTTTTAATCGGTTATAAATATATAGTTGTCTTCGATAATGTATAATTAGTAGGATATTTATTATCAGATGCGTGCAACCTATTAGTAGTTTTCCGAGTCATGATAGCGAGTATGTCGTAAACTAATTTTTTTTAAATTTATTAAAATGAGAAGAAAAAGAAATGAAGATGATGTGGATGCCAATGATTTAGTAATTCATGAAGGTTTGAAAAGGCGCACAGCAGAGCGCGACATCAAAGGCATGAAAGAAGCAGTAGGGAAAAGTAAAAAGGATGCATGCTCGTTCGCCAACTACATAGACAAGCGCGGTTACAACAGGGAAGAAGTCAGACGTGCACTCGACAGACCCGATGAGTAAAGGGTTAAAGAAAAGAAGAATTAATTAATTTTTCTTTTTTGAAAAGTAAGAGGGGATGGTGCGGAGAATTGTGTAGGTTTGTGAGGTGGGGGGTGGAGGTGTTTTGAAGGGAAAGGTATAAAATTAATATCATTAAATAAATAAGGAATGAATAGAATATTAAAATTTTTAATTTTATGTTGTAATGAGCCTAAAGTCATTCCACAAACAGATAATTCATTTTGGAGAGAATTAAATATAAATATCTTAGGAGCAACAATAGGGGCACTTCTTTTCACTGTAATTTTATTCTTTCTTAATGAATATATTTTCCGGAAGAAAAATTTGACTGGCGAATGGAAAACCATTACTTTAATTGAAAAAACTTCTTTGAAACGATATGAAAACTTAAAAATTGAATATAAGATACATCTTCTTCAAAAAGGTTATGAGTTGACTGGTTCAGGTGAAAAAATAAAGGACATTAAGCCTGATGGTTCAGAAACAGTGTTTTTTACAGAAAACAGAGTTAATGTTGATGTTGAGGGTTATTATGAAAGAAATTTCTTAGGTAAATCTAAAGTATATTTAAACATTTTTGAGGAGGGCAGAAAAAGAGACACAAGAGCAACTTATATCTTAACTATTACTGATGATAAAAATCTTGCTGGGACTTTTATATCAACGGCAGCCAACGCAAGTGGAAAAATTAATATGACCAAATCTTGATTTATATTTTAAATTATACTACTGGAATAATTATGAGAATTATTGCTACGATAGCAATAAATTTCATACCTAAATTCAAAAGAAAATTCTTTATTATTAAAAGTAAAATTGAAAATACAAATAAATTCAACGATGTTTACCCTGAACACCTAATAATTTCACTAATTGAAATTGAAGACAAAAGATTTTACGGGCATCTAGGTATTGATTTTTATTCGATTTTAAGAGCAGTTGTTAAAAATATCACAACTAAAAGAATTCAAGGAGCAAGCACAATTGTGCAGCAGTTAGTTAGAAATATTACTGAAGAAAGAGAGATTAAATATAAAAGAAAGATTAATGAAATCATTTTTGCAATATTAATTAGTAAAGAGTTTTCAAAAAAAGATATTCTGAATTCATATTTAAATACGTATAAATTTAATAATTATGAAGGTATATTAGACTTTTGTATAAATGAAAAATACAATATCAATATTTTAACAATGAATGAAGCAGCGCAGATTGCTGCTAGATTTAAATATCCTTCAATTAACAAATACAACTATATAAAGTATCTTAAAAGATTGAGAACAATTGAAATAAAAGTGGTAAACAAGATTTCAAAAATCTAATTAAATTTAAAAAATAAAACTAAAAGGGCAATGGAGTTTGAAGAAATAAAAAAACAAATAAATAATTGGGTTGATACAAGAATGAATAATCCATATTTCGGTTCTGTAATTGCAGTATGGATAATAACAAATAGAGTTTTAATTTTTGGTTTATTTAATTTTGATAGTAAATTTACATTAGACCAAAGAATATCTTTTGTTCACCGCCAGTTAGAGTCATATAGTTTTTGGTGGTTGCATGGATTCTCAGCTACTATTTTATGCGCATTTGTATGGGGATTCTTAACAATGTTAGTCATAGACCAGATAAATACTTTTGGGAAGGCGTTATTTAAAATAGGACATAAAACTAAAAATTGGGTGCTTCAGTTAATTGAAAATGAAAAATGGATAGATAGAGATGATTATGATAAAACCAAAAAACAAGCTATCGACTTTGAGGAAGATTTAAATAAAAAAAGAATAGAACTTGGTGAAGCACAAAAGAATTACGATGTTACAAACAGACAAAATATAGGATTGATAAAGCAAAATGAAGAAAAGGATATAATTATAATACAAAATAATGAGAAAATTAAGTTACAAGAAAACCAAATAAATGATTTAACAAAAGAGAAAAATAATTTTAGAATTATTTATGCTAAATATGGCAAAGGCGATGTATGGATGGATGTTACCAAAACTGTTTCAGATGCTATTATGAATAAAGGAAGTTTTACTGTTAATAATGCAACTTTTAAGAACGACCCATTACATTTTGTTATAAAAGAATTGTTAATAGTTTATGAAAATCAAAGCGTAGTTAGAACTTTACATGCAAAAGAAGGCAATAATGTATTATTGGAATTAGATAAATTAATTGAAGTCATACCAGATTCATATAAACCTACAACAGAGAAAGATTCAAATCAAAATAAACTAAGCGACATATTCAGAGGTGAATGGCTTTTGACATTTAAAAAAGATAATGAATCAGATTCAGAAAGGGTAATTATTTCAGAAGCAAATAGGTATTTTGTAAATAACGCTCATAAATTTAATTTAGCTGACATTTATATTGACACAAATAATCAGAAAATTACTTTAAGTAAAATGTATTTAAATGGTAAATTGTATGCTAAAGAGAATTTAACTATAGATAATGAAAAATTGATTACTGGAAATGACTCAAAAGGATTTGAACTTGTATATAGAAAATTAGAATAATTTTGAAAACATTTATAACACTATTATTTGTAATGTTATTTCAAACAGCCAAACCACCAACTCCACTAAACCCAACCAACCCAACCAAATAAAAAAGGTGAAGAAAAATAGGGGCGAGGCGGAAGAGAATTACGAATTACGAATTAGAAATTACGAATGGGGGCGGTAGAATAAGATAGCGGTGGAAGTTTAAATTATAAAAAGAGTACCTTTGGATATTACTAAAAATAATTAATACGAAATTTTAAATGGCATCAGTAAATAAAAGAGGACCGAAACCGATTCCTAAAGAAGATTTAATAAAAGACATATTAAATGTTGCAGAACAATTACAACAGGATTATTTAGGGATTGAGGAATATCATAAATATGGATTATACAGTATTAGTGTTACTCTCAGAAATTTTGATACTTGGAACAAAGCCATAACTATTGCAGGTTTAAAACCTTATAAACCCCTTACCGAAAAAGAATTATTGGATGATTTAATACGAGTGGCAGCGGAATTAAAACCTTCCAAACTAAATATTCTGTCTTATGAATCAAAAGGGAAATACTCTCGCTATACTTATATATATAGATTTGGAAACTGGTCGGTAGCCATGAAAAAAGCAGGACTTGCACCAGCGAATAAACCAAAACAAAATTCAATAAAAAAACCTACAAAACGAAAAATAAACCCAACAAGCCCCACCAAATAAAAAACGTGAAGAAAAAGAGGGGCGAGGTGGAGGAGAATTACGAATTACGAATTAGAAATTACGAATGGCGGCGGCAGAAAAGAGATGGCATAGTATAAAAGAACTTATTATAAAAACATACCCCCTGCAATTGATTACCGATTAATTAAACCGTACCTTCACCAAATAATAAAAATAAAAAAGATGGAAGAGAAGTATAGATTGATTCATTTTGTTAATGATGAGCAGAAGGAAAAGTTGATGAGATTAATGGATAATTCGGAGAAAACAGAAAATTCATTTTCAGAAATAGAAGCTGCGCTAAATGCTTTGCAATGTCGTTATCAAAATACAATGCCGGGACAACAAACAGATTTTCTAACTGCCGACCAAAAGAAAAATATTGCAGCTGCCAACAAATCACTTAATTTAATTTTTGATGATTTTGATAAATTTACAATAATACTTGAAAAGGCAAAAGAACTAAACCATCAAGGTATGCTTCAAATGGCAATAAAGGAACGAATAGATAATAGCGGTATAGATAAAGAATTAAGTGATGCTCAAACGAATCTTACTAATCTGGCAAAGCTTTTGCCGGAGTTCACTCCTTTTTTTGATAAATTAAATGCTGAGATAATTGTAATGGAAAATATTATAAAATCAGGGTTGAATTAAATAATTAATTATTCAAATACGCCCCCACCAATAAACCCAACCAACCCAACCAAATAAAAAACGAGAAGAAAAATAGGGGCGAGGCGGAAGAGAATTACGAATTACGAATTAAAAATTACGAATGGTGAAGGAAGAAATGAGAAATAAAAATATAAAAACAACAATAAAAAATGGAAACTGAAAAAACAATAATAGATTTCATTGATGAAAAACAGGTACATAGATTTGTGAAAATTGGTGAGTTTTATAATGAAAACAATGGCTCAACCAGATTAATACATGAGCGGTCTAAACGAGTTATGATGGAGTTGGACCGAATTCTAAGTATGAAAATACCTACATGGTTTACCGAAGAACTCAAACAGAAGGTAAAAAGCAAGGGTTTGTCGGTTGGAGAATCCGCTTTCAGTTATAGAGATTTTATGACTTCATTAAATAATCATATAAAACAATTTGAACTTATTATGAAAGAGGTTCTACTGAATGGCCGAACAAATTTTGAGAATATCAACCTGGAATTTGATCAACTCGAAACATTAATAGGTTTGATTACTAATTCAGGATTAGTAATTAATAAATGCCTGAATACAGCAGAAAAAGATTTGGTTGCAATGGAAAAAATAATAAATCCTGCAATAAATTAACTTTCCACCAACACCACTAAACCCAATCCAACCAACCAAATAAAAAACGTGAAGAAAAACAGGGGCGAGGCGGAGGAGAATTACGAATTACGAATTAAAAATTACGAATGGTGGAGGCAGAAAAGAAAAAGAGAAATATAAAAACGGATAGCGCATTTTTTGTTACACAGAGAAGAAACCAGAGAAGTCACAGAGAACCACAGAGGAAAAAGATATTGAAAAGTAAAAACAAAACAACCCTTTCTCTGTGGTTCTCTGTGACTCCTCCTTTTAACTCTGTGTAACAAAAAAATGATACCTTAGCAAGGCAATAAAACAAACCCAACCAGCCAAATAAAAAACGAGAAGAAAAATAGGGGCGAGGCGGAAGTGAATTACGAATTACGAATTAGAAATTACGAATGGTGGAGGGAGAAAAGAGAAATAAAAAAATAAAAAACATTACAATGGATTCAGAAATAACAATAACCGAACAAGAATGGAAAATGTATGACGACTATAAAGAAATTATTGATATCGCAAACACAAATTCGAAATTTAAACTTAACGAAAATCCTACCTATATAAATAAACTTTCGCAAATGGAAAGAGGTGTTAATTTATACTATGACGTTACACATCCTGAACTAATAAATCTGCTGAAAAAAGAAATAAAATCGGTAATAAAAAAACTTATTGCTCTCAAACCTTTTAGAAAAAATATAGAACAACTGGAAAGTATTTTACCTTTGATTGATGATAATAAAACATCAAAACAATTTTATGAAGTCATATTAAAAATAAAATCGATATGTGATATTTTAGTTCCAAAAGATAATTACAAAATCGATAGACAATACTTCGACCAAATGCGCAAATAAACAAAACCCAACCAACCAAATAAAAAACGTGAAGAAAAACAGGGGCGATCTTATTTTATAGTGTCGATATTAAAAAGTTTAGTGTATTTTTAATCACTGATAAAATACATGATTACCTAATTATCATTTTTATAATTAACCTCTATAAATAAACATACATCATGAAAAAAATCATTACTCTTATTTTGTCTGTCTTTATTGCTGTATCGGCACAATCGCAAATCACACCAACCAATTATGCGCTGCAAACCAACTGGGCAGCAGGTAAAATGAAGGGAGCGCTGGATATGCATTTCAATCCAAGTTTCTCTATCATATCGCCTGATACACTTACCCAAACTGTTGTAAATGTAAACTATGATTCGACCACTAATTACGATATATTTATTGTTTACCCTACCATACTTGTTGATTTATCAGGTACTGCAAAAATTCAACAGATAAATGTGGTTTCAAAGGCAGCAGCCAATACAGCGCTCGTTCCATTCAGCCAGTATGCACAGTTTGGGCGAATATATGCACCGTATTATCGCCAGGGCAATCTTGCAACATTTTATGCATCAACATCCAAAGGCTTGCAGGCTGCTATTTTCGACACTGTTGTTACAGATATTATTGCTTCGTTTACATATTATATGCAGCATTATAACAATGGGAAAAAAGTAATTATCATCGGTCATTCACAAGGTGCAATGGCATTGGCAATGATGCTTCGTAAATTCGAAACCACACCTGCATATACATCGTATCTGAATAAAATATTTCTGTCGGTGCTGGTAGGTATGGAAAGCGGACCTTATGTTTTACAATCGGGATTAACAGGTGGCTGGTGGCAAACAATACCTATATGTCAAAACCCAACAGATACGGCATGTGTGATGTCGTGGGGTACACACAGATATGGTGCCACACTGGTTACATTTCCTAATTTAGTACCATATAATGATTCGCTGGTGGCACACGGATATATGTATCAAACCTTCAACCCGTCTGTACATCGTGCTTTTATGGACCCTATAGGTTTCAGCTCCGTTCAAAAACAGGTGAAATATTCGGTATATCCCAAAGCGCTCTTCAAAAGTGCTACCCATACCGATTATGCAGTAACTACAACCAATGTAGCATATACCAATATGTATTATGGCAGCATATCCAATCCCAATGTTACGAACTATGGCTTGATGATTGACAGCATACCTGCAATGCCCGCCGATTATCGCCTCGACCCGCTGGATAGTGCCGGAAGCGATTATCATATATATGATAACTGTGTAGCTATAGGTGATGTAATATGTTTGATGTATACCAAAACAGGCAGGTCGTGTCCGTATGATTATCTTACCGGTATTGACGAACAATCCGAATCATCATCTGATATAATTTCATTTCCTAATCCTGCGGAAAATTATATTTCGCTTCAGTTTTCAAAGGAGATCAAAATAGGTGTTGCCTCTGTTTACAACAGTTACGGACAATTGCTGAGAAAAATAAATTTCAGCGGAAATCAATTAATTACCTATCGCGGAAATTTATCGGATGGCATTTATCTTATTCGAATAACAGAAAACAATAAACTTATAGGAACCAAAAAAATTATTTTCAGGAATTGAAATAGAGTTTCCATTTAGTTGATTAAGTAAGCATAATGAAGAAAAACAGGGGCAACATAAATAATAACTAACAACTAAAAATAAAACAAAATGGCAAAAGAAGAAGGAACAAAAGAAAACCCATGGAAATTAAAAACTCCACCGCTATCATCCGAATTTACAATGCACAAAGATGTAAAAGACGGAAAAGATATACTGGTATGTACGGTAGGCAAAACAGTGCTTCACTATGATTACCGCTGCCTTGCAGACTTGCACGCTATGCTCAAAAAACATAACGACTGGATGGAACTCGGCAGTGCCGACGAACAGAAACCTGCAAAAGAAGGTACTGTGGAAGCTTGGGGGCGTTCGGAAAAAAATCCTGTTGGCGGATGGTACGGTCTCAAAAAAGGATTGCGTGGCAGATTTGGCATGTATGTGCCGCCGCTGATGGAAAAACTCGGCTTGGCAGAAGTAACGCACGATGCCAAAGGAAATAAAATGAAAGCCAGATAGTGAGGAAAAACAGGGGCGAGGTGAGTAAATAAAGAGGTTTCAAAAAAAACGTCCCGCTAAATGCGGGACGTTTTTATTTTTGAATCTGAAAGATAAGTTATTTGGCAATCACCAGTTTCTTTGTTATTGTATTATTATCCATTAACAATTGTAATAAATAAATGCCGGGCGAAAGAGCCGAACTATCAAAGTCGAACTTATAAATACCGCTTGATTTATTTCCACTTTCCAATATTGCTACTTTATTGCCCAGCAAATCCATCACATATAAATCTATACCTGTAGCATGATTTAATGTATATGTAATAGTGGTAGTAGTTGAAAATGGATTAGGATAATTTGAAAGTGATTCTTCAGCTGATTTAACAACATTAATACCTGCAGCAGGGTTTACCACATTTATTGTAGTAACGTGGTTAGGCGAATGCCCCGGATGAATAGAATCGCAGAAAGTAGAAGTACATCCGTTAACAGTAGTAATTGTCAAGCATAAAAGAAGAGGTGTAGAGTTGGCATACGTATGCTGTGGATAAGGCAGAGTGGAAGTAGTGCCATCTCCAAAATCCCATAGATAGCTATTAATGGATGTATTTGAAGTAGTAGTGTTATATACCAGATAAGTAAAGAGATTAACTACTGAATCCTGAAAGACAGTAAAGTTGGCATGGCAAAAGTTTCCTACAGTGACGTTATTGCAATAGGTGGCTGAACAGGCGGGGTCAACAGTTGAGGAGACTGTTAAACAGGCATTATAAGTTCCTCCTGAAGCATAAGTATAAGTTGGATTAGGTTGGGTAGAAGTATTACCGTCACCAAAAGTCCAGCTATATGTATTGGGCGAACCGGAAGTAACAGAATTGAATGTACAAATAGTATTAGAAGTATCGGTAACGGCTGTGAAACTGGCAGTACAGGTAGATATAGCTATAGTATCACAAAAAGTACTGATGCAATTAGTCGCCCTCACTGTTAAGCAGACAGTATAAATACCACCTGAAGCGTATTGGTGTGTAAAAACAGTTGAGGAATCGCTGCCGGTAGTACCATCACCAAAATGCCATGAAGTACCTCCGGCGTAAAGAGAATCCGTAGAAAAATTCATAAATTGAACTACATTATGGGCACCTACAGTAGCTGAAAAATGTGCACGACAATTATTATTTGGTCCAATAGTTACATACGAACAGGAAGTATTATGGCAGGCAGTATCGGTGGTGGAAGAAACTGTTAAGCAAACTGGATAAATTCCCGGATAATTATAAAGATGATATGGATTTGGAGCAGTCGAAAGAGCAGTGGTATCACCAAAGTTCCACGAATACGTAGTGGCAGGGCCTGTAGAAATGGAAGTAAAGGTGCAGCCATTGGCAAGCGTATCAATAACTGCAGTATAACTTGCATTGCAGGGAGGGCTGTTATTTACAACATGAACACTATCGCAGAAATGTGAGTTGCAACTGCTTGCCGAATCAGACACTAATATACAGGCATAATAAGTACCTGTAATATAAGTATGATTAGTATTGGCATTATGGTAGTCATAGGTTCCATCGCCAAATTGGTAATTATAATTAGCATTGGATGTGGTGCCTGTGGTAGTATTGGTAAATACCACATTGCCATTATTAGCGGGGTTAACTATATAGGTAAAACCAGCAGTACATTGTGCCATAACTGTTGCTCCTGCTAATAAGGAAACAGTAAAAAGTGTAATTTTTTTCATGGTGTTATAATTTATTTGTTAAAGATACAATCTCTTATTCATATTGATAACTTCTTTTATGAAAAAGGTTGCCTGAAAAAAATAAATAAAATAATTAAATGAAGTAGTTTATTCAAAATCTACTACCAACTATTAAAATAAATAAGTGAGGAAAACCAACGTTGCCTTCTGTTTCTAATGTTTATAGCGAAAGGATAAACAACTTTTAAAACATACGACACCGAAAGGGTTAAAAAACCAAACAGAAATAATTATTTCCTATAAACATATTATCCCTATTGGATAAAACCAAACGTATAAAAATTTGTATGACTTCATATCCAATAGTGTAATGCAAAGCAACCAAATAAATAACGTGAAGAAAAACAGGGGCGAGGTGATCTATCTGAAAGATTAGATCTGCTTATTTTTATTAGTCCTGCCATAAAGGTGAGAAACAGGAATATTTTTCTATATTTGTTCTGATATTCATCTACACTAAAATAAGTTTTACGAGAATGGTTAAGCGTATTAATTTTTTAATTCTCATTCTCCTCCTTACACAAAATAGTTTTGCGCAATCAATAATTAAAGGAACCATAACTGACAGTACCAATGCTCCGTTGCCTTATGTAGCTGTCGGTTTGATGTATGTAACCGACAGTGCAGTGGTAAAAAGTGTACTGACAGACGAAGCGGGAATTTATATTTTCAGTAGTATAAAACAGGGAAATTATTTTATAAAAGCCCAGGCAACAGGTTATGCAGAGCAACGGAGTTCATCAATAAAAACAGACAGCGGCAGTACATTTCAAATACCGGTGATGCAGTTAAAAAGTAAAGGGTATAACCTGAAAGGTGTAACTGTGGTAGCCGACAAACCTTTTATGGAACGCCGCGAAGACCGAATGATTTTCAATTTGGAAAACAGCATTATTGCAACCGGTAAAAACGGGTTGGAAGTTTTGAATCAGTTGCCTGGTGTGTCGGCTTCGGATAATGGAGTTATAAATGTGATGGGGAAAGGTGGTGTGATGGTAATGGTGGACGACAGACCCATACATGTGGATATTGCAACATATCTCAAAAGCATTGATGCCAGTCAGATTGAGAAGATAGAAGTAATAACAAATCCTTCGGCCAAATACGAAGCTGCGGGCAAGGCAATAATAAATATTGTATTGAAACGGGATAAAAATTTGGGCTTGAATGGCGAATTTACCAGTAGCTACAGGCAGGCAACGTATGCCAACTTTTCTGAAATTTTAAATATTAATTACCGCACAAAAAAGTGGAATATTTTTGGAAATTTTAATGAAAACATTTTTGATAACACGTCCACACACGAAATAACAAGGACATTCAGCAATAATAATATTGTTCAGCAAGTGTTTACCGAAAGTGCACCTAATAGATACCATGGAACGGTTTCGTCAGCCAATATAGGTTTTGATTATATGCCAACAAAGAAACAAACATTAAGTTTTTCGGTGGATGGATATTTGCAGGCAGAGCACATACATACTTATGATAACACTGTTATATATGGTCAAAATTCAATGGTTGATTCGAGTTTATACATTCCAATTTTCCGTACCTATAAAGCATCACAAACGGTGTATGATTTTAACTACAAAAATAAAATAGACACCGCAGGCAAGGAGTTCAGTGCAGATGTTCAGTACGGGGTTTACGGCAGCACAGAGAATCAGCAAAACCCCACTTACTATTACAATAGCGATGGGTTGTATTTGCGTCCTTCCACTCAACTAAATTCGTCGCAAATAACTAATATCAGTTTCGGACTTGCTAAAGCAGACTATACACAGCCATTAGGCAAGAATGCAAAACTTGAAATGGGCGTTCAGGCAACGTATGTAAGTGATGATAACAATGCTGAATTTTACACTGTCAATAAAGGTTCGAGTGTGTTGGATTCTACTAAATCAAACGAATTTAATTTAACAGAAGATGTGTTTGCCGCCTACCTTAATTATTCACAAAAACTAGGCAAAAAACTGGATTTCCAGCTTGGTATAAGGTGCGAAGATACGTATGACAAGGGAATACAGTACGTTCACGATACTTCATTTACCAGAAATTATATAAATCCTTTTCCAAGTGCGGCAATCAATTGGGTGGCATCAGCCAATCATACGTTTTCATTATCCTATTCGCGAAGAATAGACAGACCTGATTTTGATGCTCTGAATCCATTTATAATTCTTATCGACCCTTATACGTATACTCAAGGCAACATTGCGCTATTGCCCCAGTTAAGCGACCATTATGAACTTGCTTATAATTATAAAAATTATTTAAGTGTCAATCTGGAGCATTATTATTTTTCAAATGTGATAACACCTGTTTACCGTCAAAATGATTCCACCCATGTTTCTTATTCAACTTTCGGAAACCTTAGTTCATACAGCGAATATAATATTATGGTAATTGCCAGCATACCCATTACCAAATGGTGGAATACTGTAACTTCTGTAAACGTTTATCATGATAATTATTACGGAACATTATTTGGAACAAACGTTAGCAGAACGCATTTTTCAGGTCAGTTTAAAACACTCAACACCTTCACATTTAAAAACAAATGGAATGCAGAAATCAGTTTTTTTTATTACACAATAAACTTAAATGGGGTGAGTGAAATAGAACCGATATATGGTTTGGATGCTGGTATTGGCAAACGATTTTTTAATGACAGATTAAATGTAAAACTGGCTTATTCGGATATTCTGATAAGTCAGATTGACCGTGTTTCCAGTGTTTATCAAAACGTAAATATCCAGGATAAACAATATATGGGTGTAAACAGATTACGATTTAGCCTGACATGGAAATTCGGAAAATCGGAATATCAAAGAGAGGAAAATAACAAAGCAAAAAATTTAGGAAACATAAAAGGCGGCTGATAAATTGAGAGTTTGCATTTTTTTTATCAAACGTATTTCTTTACAAAGCCTGGTTTAATTGGTATTATTCAAATACCAATAAATTATTTATTATTATTTTTAATAAAAGCAGTTACGTGAAGAAAAACAGGGGCGAGGTGAGTAAACAAAGAGAAATAAAAATATAAAAACTTATACCGCATTTTTTGTTACACCGAAAAGAAACCGACGCCCTTCGACAGGCTCAGGATGACGATAGTGATTGTTACAGAGATTTATTATTTATTAATCAGCTTATATTTATTTGTTCCCTCTGTGGTTCTCTGTTACTCCTCCTTTTAACTCTGTGTAATAAAAAAATGATACCTTAGCAAGGCAACAACTCCAACCAACCCAATCAAATAAATAACGAGAAGAAAAACAGGGGCGACATCCTCTCGTTGTAATTAATAATGCAATACAGAAATAAATATTGTATTACCTTTGGAATGATTTCAATTCATTAATTAATATACCATGAAAAAGATAGTTGTTGTTTTTGTCTGTATTCTTAATTGCACAATGTGCACAAAATTAATGGCTCAGATAACACCTGTATGGGCTACAGCTTATACCGAAAACTATCCTTTTAGTATACGAGAAAATGGAATGATAACAGATGTAAATGGTAATGTATATATTACAGGTTATATCAACGATACCGGGCAAGTGCAGCAAGCAATAACATTAAAATATGATAATACAGGATATCTGCAATGGTCGCGGATTATTGATTCTATTGGCGGTTATACTAAAATAGTTATGGACGATTCGAGCAATATTTATATCATCGGTGAATCAGTAACTGAATCATTAAAAATAACAAAGTATAATTCGAGCGGAACTTTATTATGGTCCAAATCTTACTTCGGCGGCGGCGAAGTATTCAGTTTTTTTGATATGGTTGTTGATGATTCTTCTTCCGTTTATTTAACAGGACCTTGTACAGATGAAATGTTTCGCACAGCTAAAGTGAATAAATCGGGCAGTCTTATTTGGCTTGCCACAGACAGTATAGCAAATGGTTCGAGTAATTCTTATATTCAAGTTGATAAAAACAGGAATGTTTATGCGGTTGGCAGAGGTGGTGATACAGTACAATGGGTTTATCTTTTTAAATATAATAATGCAGGAGTAAAACAATGGGTACGTTATTATTCAGGTAACTATACACCGGGTAATGCTTTTCCGTGCGACTTAAAATGTGATGATAAATATGTATATGTGCTTGCTGCAACAAGAAATAATAATAATGGAGAAGGAGATTATGCAGTAGTAAAATATGATTTTGCAGGTAATCAAAAATGGGTGGGCATATATAGTTACAGTGTCTATTATGATGATCCAATAGCTTTAACAGTAGATAAATCAGGTAATGTGTATGTAACAGGTAATGTTGACCCAGGTCAATGCACTGTAGATGCGTATGGAACGGTAAAA
This sequence comes from uncultured Bacteroidota bacterium, assembly GCA_903870175.1. Lineage (GTDB taxonomy): Bacteria > Bacteroidota > Bacteroidia > 2-12-FULL-35-15 > 2-12-FULL-35-15 > 2-12-FULL-35-15. The sequence goes on along the minus strand of CAIQBY010000092.1, from coordinate 4,417 downwards.
TTTGATTCAACAGGAACATTAAAGTGGGTAAAAACATATACCCAAGGAAATTGCAATTGGGATATTCCCGCTTCAATAATTTCAGATACCTTGGGAAATATATATGTTACAGGGCAAAGCGCCGACAATACAAGTCATGAAAATTTCGCAACCATAAAATATGATTCGAATGGAAATGAATTGTGGGTGGCACGGTTAAATTATTTTTATAATAGTGACTCCCAGGCACAAGGAGTAGGGTTGGATAATCATGGAAATGTATATGTTTCAGGATCAAGTTTACAGCAAAATTCAAGTAGTATTATCACAGCCAAATATTCCTATCTCACCGGAATTAAAGAAGTGGAAAATGATTTGAATATTGATTTCAATGTATATCCAAATCCTGCATCCAGCCAACTGAAAATAACTATTAATACAAATAAATTTAAAACATCTTTGATAACAATTACTAACATTGTTGGCGAAAAAGTAATGACATTTATTCAGGATAAACCACAGGCAACAATTGATATCAGTGATTTAAGCCAAGGATTGTATTTTCTCGAACTGAATATAAATGGGCGAACAGCGGTTAAAAAAATTGTTAAGGAATAAAAATATATTCTTGTTGAATTATAAAACTTAATCAATAGAACAAAATTATAACTACCGCTCCAACCAATAAAATCAACCAAAGCAATCAAATAAAAAACGTGATGAAAAACAGGGGCGACAACTTACGTTTATGCCCTGTTAAATTAAAATCAATAAAATAAATAACCGAAAATTTAGAATACTACGTTGATGGAAAACCGAATACTGAAAGGTGTTATATTCGGATTGTTGAGATAAGTGAGGCGCCAAACAGCATCGAAGCGAAATATTTTAAAAATATTTTCGATGCCTGCACTGCATTCTGCATAAGGTCCTTTGCTCAAATCAAATAATGTATTCGGAAATATAAGCAGATTCCTGTTATCAGGATTTACACTTCCCACCACCGCTTTTCCTCCAACTACTTCACGCCATTTTAATTTGCGGAACAATGGTATTTTATTGAAAAAATATCCATCGAAATGTTGTTCCAAAATCAATGAAGCATATTCATCACTCACAAATTCATAATAATTCATTGCATTATATGCATACGGATCGAAGGTATATGTCTGGTTTCCGCCATGCAGTGTAAGTAATGGATAAGGCAGTGGTTTCCATGTTTTACCATATTCAAGCGTATAATTCAAGTACCCCCAGGCTTTCAGACGAATGAAATGATCCCAGTTTACCACAAGTTTATGATAATCGTAATCGCCGCCGAAAAGATTTTTGATGCCTAAAGTATATTGTGCCGTAATTATAGGATATTTTGTACCCATACTTATCCGTGTAAATTCACCGTCAACAAATTTTTCATTGAATGCAAAGCGCGTCAATACACGCAGTTCAGTGGTAGTAATATTCGGCAGCTGCGCAATGGAGTTGGATGTTTTATAATAATCATAAGTAAATCCGCCGAGCGGAGTCATCTTGCGGTTATAAACACTTAAAATAGTATTGCATCCTGTAAACCACTGCCTGTCATAATAAGCGTAAGTCTGTTTTACATTGGTAAGATTGGTAAGAGGCGTTATAGCAAGGGCTGAAGTAAGAATATTGTCGGTAGAAAATCCATTCTGACTCTCGCCGAGAATCTCATTGTCATTCTTATAATACATGCCCACCATCACTCTGGGCTTCTTTGATACGAAAGCCCTGACACCGAGACTATATTTGAATAGTTCATCCTTGGTTCCAACTGCAGTGTATCCGCTCAGTTCATACCACTTGCTGAATTTATTGCTTGTTCGTCCGCCAAACCTAAACCGGCTTCCTTCAATGTTATTATAGCTGTACATATTATAGTACGGCCCGATTTCAAAGTTGCCTGTAACTTTATAACCTGTTACAAAAAGCTGAATAATATTAATCCAGCTTTTGTAGGCCGGCAAAGTTTGCAGCGTATCTATCATGTGATATATCTGCTTTTCATCTTTTGTCAACGTATCAAGTCGATGCTCTTTCCAGTAAGCATCCGACTTGTCGAAGGCATCATCCGCCACTTTAATATTTTCTGTCAATGAATAGAATTTGCTTTCGTGACGTTTATTAATTTTAAAATTGCTGTATGATGATGTTTTCCTGCCATACACGCCCATCATCGTTTTCTTTTTTTCATCAATCGGGAACGGATTAAAATCAATTACAAGGCGTTCCTTCTTCATCATCCATGTGCTGTCCACATAAGTATATTCTTGAATAACATTGGTAGTATTAATAAAATTAATGTTGGCATCTTCAGCCAGACTCATCTCGATACGCTGTATTCCGAAGGTTGTGTCGGCAGTCCACAAGTTGCCTGTAAAAGTAAGTTCCTGCTTACGTCTCGGTTTGAACTGCAACTGATAACATTTATGCCCGTCAATGGTCATACTGTCTATCAGATAATATTTATAAAATAACAATCCATTGTTGGCAATTGGAGAAATAAAACTTTTGCCGAACACTAATATAGTGTTGTCATATATGTTTACATTCTGGTACATATCACCCATAAACTGTGATACTGTAGCATTTTTAACACCTGCCACCTTACTCGCTTTTACCACCTCATTTTTGGTAGTAGGATTTTTACGATAATAAAAATCAGAAAGAGCTTCTGTCATAAACACAGGCAGATAGGGCTTTTCCTTGGTATTGGTACTGTCTATTTCATCAAATACAAATGCAAAAGGTTTCATCAATTTTTTTGTTGCCTTATTAATATTATTCAAATCGAACTCTACTTTATTATAAAGCTCGTACTCATATTCATCAAGGTTCTGGCGGTTATTTTTTTCCTTGTTGGCAATAATTTTACGCAGAATACGCCAGGCAGGATTTTCACCCGGACGAACTTCAATTGCTTTAAGCTCTATCCCCTGTGTCATAGGCAAATTCAGCTGTTGGGTAATGCCACGCTTTATTGCTTTTGCAGTTTTGTTATATCCGATGTACGAACAAATAATTGAATCCACTTTAAGTGGAGTAGAAATAGTATAGTTGCCTTCCACATCAGTAGTAACGCCTACATTGGTACCTTTAAAAATAATATTTACAAACGGAAGCGGTTCACGGGTAAGAGCATCTACCACTTTACCTGTGACCTTTGTTGTTTGGGCAAAAGTAAGGCTGGGGGCAATGAATAATAAAAGCAGGAAATATTTTAGCAACGAATACAGAGAGCTCCCCCTTTGTTCATCCTTATTGGGAAAGAAAAAAGAAGAAATTGTATTTACTGCCAATTGATTTACCATATAGTATTCATTAACTATTATTTCTGAAGTTCTTCCCAAAACTCCACCGCACGGCGGGTATGAGGTATTACGATGGTGCCGCCGACAATGTTTGCAACAGCAAATATTTCAAATAATTCAGGAGTTGTTACTCCCTGTTCTTTACATTTTTCGAGATGATATTTTACGCAATCATCACAGCGAAGCACCATGGATGCCACCAGTCCGAGCATCTCTTTTGTTTTGGTTGGCAGTGCTCCTTCAGTATAAGTATTGGTATCAAGATTAAATAATCGTTTGATAACAGTATTGTCAGCCGCCAGAATTTTTTCATTCATTTTGGCACGATACACATTAAATTCTTTTACCATTTCACTCATCAAGCTTCAGTATTAATTTCTGCAAATGTAGTTTTAAATATTAAAACTATAAGACTTTTAAAAAATGAAAAAGATTAATAGGCTTTTAATTATGCTTTAGCCTTTCTTTTCATCTCAAACATAGAAACGAAAATACTTGCTTCATACAGGAAGTACAAAGGAAAAGCAACAAGTAACTGAGAGGTTACATCCGGCGAAGGAGTAATTACTCCGGCAACTATAAGAATAACAACAATAGCATGTTTGCGGTATTTGCGCATGAATTGAGGTGTCATTATCCCGAATTTTGTAAGAAAGAACACAATTATTGGTAATTCGAACACAATGCCTGTTGCCACTGTAAGTGTTGTTATAGTGTCTATGTAGGAGTCCATCGTAAAATTATTTTCAACCATTTCGGACACTTTATAATTACCCAAGAAGTTAACCATTAACGGCACTATAATATAATAGGCAAATAAAACACCAGTTAGAAACAATGCTGTAGCTGAAAAAATAAATGAAGTAGATGCTTTTTTCTCTTTTTCCTTTAATGCAGGCTTGATGAATCGCCAAACTTCCCAAAGCACATAAGGCAATCCGATGATTAAGCCGGCAATAATAGCTATCCACATTTGAGAAGTAAACTGATCGGAAAGACCAAGACTTTGCAACTTGAATGTATAATGTCCGAAACATAACTGGTCACCATCCTTGAATAAATTATTGCTTTGCAGCCAATGCCCTAATTTGCAGAAGGCACGG
>CAIQBY010000091.1 GCA_903870175.1 uncultured Bacteroidota bacterium | reverse complement strand
CGCATTGGTATTAAGCATATTATCAGGCATCAGCAAAATAAAGGATATGGAGGCAATCAAAAATCGTGTTACAATAAAGCACTCGAATTGAATGCTGATATTGTAATAATGCTGCATCCGGATTATCAATATACACCATTACTTATTGCATCTATGGCAAATATCATTGCCAATGATTTATATCCGGTGGTTTTCGGGTCGAGGATATTAGGCAAAGGAGCATTAAAGGGAGGCATGCCGTTTTATAAATATGTATTTAACCGCTGTTTAACGCTTTCCCAGAATATTTTAATTAATCAAAAACTTTCCGAATACCATACCGGTTACCGTGCTTTCTCTCGCGAAGTATTGGAAACGGTGAACTACGAAGCAAACAATGATGATTTTGTTTTTGATAATGAAATGATTTCGCAAATATTTATGGCTGGTTTTGAGATTGCAGAAATTACCTGTCCTACAAAATACTTTCCCGAAGCATCTTCCATCAATTTCAGCAGAAGTATGAAATATGGATTGGGTGTGCTAAATGTTTCATTCAAACATTTCTTCTATAAATTAGGACTTAATAAGTCGGAAATTTATAAGAAGAAGAAGTAACTCGCTGGTTTTTACTTAGATTTATTTTAATAGACAGAAGAGAAACATTATTTACTCACTATTATAATTACAATGGTGAGTAAATAACGTCATTTACTCACAAACATAATTACAATGGTGAGTAAATAGCATCATTTGCTCACAAACATAATTACAATGGTCAATAAATAATGTCATTTACTCATAAACATAATTACAATGGTGAGTAAATAATATCATTTATTCATAAACATAATTATCATGGTCAGTAAATGATAGTTTTAATAATAAAGATAAATCCTAATGGTAATTTAATTTCAATAATATCAATGAATCTGACAATTCATTTTGTTTCTCAACCCAATATAATTGATAAGATAAGCTTTAATAGTACCAATAACGATTGGTGTTTCTACATAAACAGGAATCTTGTTTTCATCATCCGTCATCCAGACAGTCATTCCTTCTCCGCCTTTAAATATAGTACCTGCAATTAGTTTTGGTTTAAATTTAATACATCTCACTTTGCCCAAATTATCATCTTTTATGGTTTCGATGCCCAGATAACGCATGTAGGAAGGGTAAACCAAGCCATCAAGCACAAACGTAATCGGGATGGTATCATTCGGTTTATATTTCGAGAAATCAATGCATCGTGCATAATAAATCGCTGTCATCACATCATTGGTGCAATTACTTATGTTTATTGAATCATAAACCGCAGGCTTTTTATTTCTTTTTGCTGCCGAGTATATTTTACTTTTTCGCTGACTGAAAACATAATCATCATACGTATAATTGCCGCCTTCATGCGCTTCGCGAATAAACCGGATAGGTTTTAAAGTCAATGTGTCAGCATACGATTCATATTTATCGCGCACCTTGTAAAACCAATCGTACTTTGTATAAGTGGTGCCCAATCCTATAAAATGATACACGCTTCTGCCTGCCAGAGTGGTGAGCTGAGCGCCGAAACTTCCTTCGCCGGCAGCCATCCAAATCGCACCCCAATTGTAATATATTTTATAGGTGAATTGTTCTCCGGCCTTAAAAGTTTTATTGGTTACTTCGCAGTTGTTTTGCGCAGTAATAGTGATGGAAACGATAAGTAAAATAAATACTATTCCTCTTTTCATACTGATAAAGATAGGCATTGTATTTTAGTTAAACAAGATTTATTAGAGATGCGGGAATTAAACAATTCGTTTTAATAGACGTAAACGGTGAGTATAATCTTTCCTGTCGTTATTGAATATTCCCTGATGATCGAAGCCATCAATTCGCACTTTGCCCGACGCATGAATAATTTTATTGTTACTCATCACAATCCCTACATGTACAATTCTGCCTTCTTCATTATCAAAAAAAGCCAAATCCCCGGGCTCTGCTTCTTCCACAAAACTCCATGTTTCTCCCTGTTCCGCCT
>CAIQBY010000090.1 GCA_903870175.1 uncultured Bacteroidota bacterium | reverse complement strand
TTGACTTTCCATATTTACTGAAACGCTCATATAACGCAGTAATAGGGCTTTCAATTACACTGGCACCGGTAGCTTGATAATCTTTCTTAACACCAAGTTTATTAATGTCTTTTTGTATTTCATTCAAATCTTTGGTTGCAAACACAGATATTTCTTTTAAAGTATATTGCAGTTTTTGCATAGGTACTTCAATATTATATTGCTTTTTAGGCAAAGAATCTTTAAGACATATTTTTTTAATAATAAACCCTGTTGTTGAAAAAAGTATGGAGTCAGATTGTCTCGCAACAATTGAAAACTTCCCTTCTGCATCAGCAAAAGTCCCGACATTATTACGTTTATTAATTATCATTAACTTGGGTAATGGAAGTTTACGGTCATCTTTATCAAATGCAGTTCCATTAATTGTTACAGTTGTTTGTGCTATTGAGGATATACAAAAGCAAAGTATAAATAAAGAAGTATGTCTTATCGACTTTATAAAGTGTAAGTTCAATTGTTTTTTTATTGTTTTTAAGAAGAAACTTTTAGTCTAAATCAGCATCCATTTCCATCTGTTCTTCTATAACTTCATCACAAGGTTTTTCTTCAGGTTTCTTTTTCTTCAATAACTTAGACTTCGATTCTTCTCTACGGATTAATCGTTCTATGTTTTTTTGATGTGTAATCAAAACCATTATTGGAATTAATATTGAGAAAATTATTAAGGCTGGAACATTTGACTTGAAAACAACAATAACTATTATTGGAAAAACGATAGCAGAAATAATTGATGCTAAGGAAACGTAACTCGAAATTAATAATACAATAATAAACACCGATATGGATATAGAAGCAGCATAAGGATGAATAGCTAATACAATGCCTAGTAAAGTTGCTATTCCTTTGCCTCCTCTAAATGAGGCAAAGATTGGAAATATGTGTCCGACTAAAGCAGCAATACCTAATATAAGTTGTAAATTAATAAAATTATTTGAGCCCTTTGGATATGAACTCACATAAGCAAGTGATACTGCAGCAAAACCCTTTAATATATCAATGATTAAAACTGGAATACCTGCTTTCTTGCCAAGTACTCTGAAAACATTGGTTGAACCCGCATTTCCGCTTCCATATTCCCGGACATCGATTTTATAAAAGTACTTGCCTATCCAAACGGCTGAAGGAATAGAACCCAAAAGGTACGCCAATATAAGATATAGTATATTGTTAGCAGTTATCACTATTCCGTAGTTCGTTGCATTTTTCTTACAAATTGAATTTTCTTAGTTGGAGGACAAACATTGTAGTAATAATTTGGTTCTTTTTTGTCTTTATCACCTGCTTTTTCACGTTTGTCAGCTTTCATTTCTTTAATAGGTGTATTAAATGCTTCGTTTGAAGATACTGCCAACATGGTACCTCTGGTATAATTAAAATAATACCAGTGGGAAGCATCCAATTCTAAATAAACAGTAAGAATATCGCCGCCTCTTTTCTTTTCAATTTCTACTTTTCCATCCACAAATTTATTTATCTGATTTTTATTAATGATACCAATTCCGATTTTCCCAATTGAAGTATATGAACGGCTTTCTTTGTTCCACTTCATTTTAATGTCATTAATAAATAATGTTTTTCTAAGTTCTTCAGGTACTTTTTTGAACGAACCTGTTAAATTTAACTGAGTGATAAGTTTATCTCCCTGCTCCTTGCCAAGCATCTCGCGTAATCCTTTTTCAAATACAGGGCGCGAAAAATCAGTAGGTTTTAAATCTTTGAACTCAGTGATTTCAGTTGCCATTTTTTCTATTGAATTATCATTAAAGAAAAAATCGAGTGTCATCATCATATCAAATAATGCAGTGTCAGGTATCAATACATGGGTGGCGCTGCCGTACGATTCTAATTTTACCTGTCCGAAATCTCCACCCAATTCTATTTTTCCTTCACCATAAGCGGTACAGTTTGTTGTATTTAAGCTTAAATAATTTCCTGTTAAAGAACGCTCCACCAATTTTTCCTTATTCGAAATTCTATATTCACGACTTGTTTTATCAAAATAGAGAAATCCTTCAGCAGGCAATATACTTGCATCTTTTCCAGATATTTTCGGTGAAAGGAATGCAGTATAAAAGTGTGTTGAATCGGTTGTTACCATCATAGATGCTGCAATTGGCTTGCCTGCCGAATTCAAAGGTTCTTTTGGAACAGGTATGTAAATGCTGTTAGGATTAATTTCCGATTCAAACTTAATCCAGGTTTTAGGTATTGCCTTGCAGTCATATACAAGACGCGTAGAACCATCAAATACAAGGAATTGTTTTGTCGCTTTCAATTTTACTTTTCCTTTGAATTCAAAATTAGGACTCAAAGTAAACTTGGAAGTATCATTAATTTCCGTTTCAGCATACGTTTGGAAAGTGGTGTCAACGCTCACATTTTTAAAGAAGAAAGTATTTTTTGCTTTAATCTCATCAATATAATCGTAGTAACCCGAGCCGACATAATTTTTCCTTGCATTGATATTTACAGTACAATTATAAAGCGTATGGAATTTTGTAACGGAGTTGGCAATAATTTTCGAATTCGTCAACGTATGCATTACTGCATCTCTTTCTATAATTACATTTCCACTATCAGGGAAAATTCTTGCATCGGCAACAGGAATATATTTCACATCGAAAGCTGTAATTTTATATCTCTTCAAATCGTATTTAGCTCGTGGAGATTGGAAACGCAAAGAATCCTGCTTCGGATGAACAGAAATAAATTCGGGACCTTCCAAATCCAAATCAGCTCCAGCTCCTTTCGCAACATTGGCTTTATCCGCACCTAATTCAATTATACTTGCATCCATATACCATTTGAACTTATCCATAAAACAGATATATTGATTCACAGGGAATTTCACAACCGAACCTTTACCGTTCGATTTAAACTCGCCAACTCGTTTATCAAAATCCACATTTGCATTTACATTGTTTGTTGAGAATGCCAAGGCACCTACATCAGTCGATTTCAGACTGAAGTTTGCTGTATCGGAAACAAAGGAATGAAATTTATATTGTATCCATTTAGCATCAAGATTTGCGTTTACAAAATCCGCTGTTCCTGTGCCGTAAAGCATAGCCGGAGTTAGAGCTAAATGACCTGTAAAATCAGATTGTCCGTTAAACTCCATAAATTTTTTGGCTTTATTATTATAGGCATACATCACATCTTTGAGCGGCATCCAATGTATTCGCGCATCTTCGCCATGCACCTGCGGAAATTCGGGTTTCGATTTTTGTTCTTTAATATCAAAAGCCTGAGCTATAGCATTAGTTGAATCGGGATAAAATATAAAATCGTTTGATTTTGAAAGCGAAGTAACATAATCTATTGTACCATCTCCCCTTAATCCTTGATTACTTAATTTAACAGCACTTTTAAAGGTTCCTTTTCCTCCATACATTGCATAGCCGCCAGCCGGAGTCTGATTTACAAAACCCAATGAATAATCAGGTTGCAGCGTTAATGTTTCTTTAATGTCAGGGAAAATACCTGCTGTTACCATAGTACCGCCAAATCTCAATCCTTCATTGGTGAAATTGTCGAGACTGTCAATCTGAAAAGGCTCAAGATGGAAATAGAATTTATCTTTCGGATATTTACCTCCCTGAATTTGTTTCTTGTTATAGTAGGCATACGAATCTTTAAAGCTATTAAAAACAGGGTATTTTGGGAAGTTCTTTATACCTGATTTATTTGCAGGATGGTCTATTTCCAAATCTCCGTTAATGCTTTCAATTACTGTTTTTACTTTCACAAGAGGATATTCGCCATAAGGATCTTTTTCCCTTGATTTTACCATCATTCGAAGTGAATCGACATTCTTTAAATTGATAATAAATTTATCATAATCGAAAGAAAATTCTTTTCCGAAAAAGTCGAAACGACCGGCATGCACAATACCTGCGAAGGTGAAATCCCTGTTTTTCTTTAGTATGATTTTTTGTTCGGCAGGATAAACAGCCACATTTTGAGAGTCACTCATTGATATTTTTCCGACTCCATAGATGGTCATATCATAGTTCAATAAATTTATGGAGGCATTGTCTTTTCCTCTAACAACTGAAGGAATCTGGATAACATCATAATCAATTCTTCCTGCACGGTCGGAAATATAACTGAACAGCTTTTCGTTTACATGCACTTTATCATCTTCGGCATCATAAGTAATAAAACCATATATGGAAAGTGAAACCAAATTAGGACGTACATCGTAGTTAGCTCTCTTTAAAAATCTTGCATAATCATCACCCGAAAAATCTCTTACATCTTTATTCTTTTTCACAAAATCACGCATTTGTATCAACGGATTTATCGGGTCAGGTCCCTGCAGTTCCTCATATCTGTTAACTCTGAAATAGTTGTTTGACTCGAACATTGCATCTTCCTGAGTGTTGCCGACAAGCATTCGCAAATCAATTTTCGGGTCGTCAATCTTCCA
>CAIQBY010000089.1 GCA_903870175.1 uncultured Bacteroidota bacterium | reverse complement strand
ATTAATATTGTGAATACCGGCTTTACTTCCGGCAGTATAACAGTGGCAGGAGTAAACGCATGTGGAACAGGAACATCAAAATCAGCAGCGTTAAGTGTAGCAGCCACATTACCGCTGGCAATAACAGGACCTTCAGTAACGTGCGGATTAACATCGGCAGCATATTCCATAGCTGCTGTAGTTGGTTCAACTGGTTATAACTGGACAGTACCTCCAGCTGCAACAATTACATCGGGTCTGGGTTCAACCGGAATAACTGTCACTTTTGCAGCACCGCTAATAGGATCAGTATCTGTAACCTCCTCCAACGGCTGTGCAACAAGTGCAGCAAGAAGTCTGACAGTAAACAAGATTACAGCTACTCCGGGAGCGATAACAGGACCATCAACAGGATTGTGTGCAGCAGGAACAGCAACCTATTCAATTGCACCGGTAACTGGAGCAACGGGTTATACTTGGTTTCAGCCTGCCGGAATAAGCATAGTATCGGGTCAGGGAACAACAAGTATAAATGTAAATGTAACTACGCTGACAACGGGAGCACTGAAAGTGAGTGCACATGATGCCTGTGGAACAAGTGCTGGAGCAAGTTTAACACTTAACTGTGCAGACCCGAATGAAATCAGCAGCGGAACAGGAGCAACGGAGAGAAATTCATTCAAACTATATCCTAATCCTGCAACTAATGAATTTACAATCACCTGTCATCCTGAGCTTGTCGAAGGACAACAATTGACAATGGAAATGTTTGATATACTAGGAAACATAGTAAAGAAATCCTTAATCAATAATCCTCAATCCTCCATCAATATCGAACAATTGAAACAGGGAATGTATTTTGTGAGATTGTTTGATAAAGACAATAATGTGCTATATACAGAAAGAGTAATTAAAGAGTAAAGGTGATTAGTTGATTAGCCTAAGTGTCGATTAGCTGATTTAGATTAGAATTAAATAATATCAAAGTCCCGTCTCGGAATAGCTGAGACGGGATTTTGTTTAGAATTTAGAGAGTGGAATTAGAATTTTGCTTAATTTAAACTACCAATATCCAAACTACCTGACTCCATTTGGTATAGCCATTTTTCAGCAGACCACGATAGCGGAAGAAATAAATTGTACCCGGAATAAGCCCTTTAACCAGTGTTTTAGCCTGCAATGTGCCGTCAATATCATCCAGCCATGATTTTGAATCAAGGCTTTGTTGCCATTCATAAGCGGCACGTTTGTCCAAAGCAGTGCCCACCAGTTCAATCACATCTTTTGCCTTACCTGCAAATGGACTTTACTATTGAAATAAGATTGAGAAAATACGGTTTATATGAAAGTAATTCGGGGAAAAGGATATAGAAGACTGATTATATGTAAATTACAATGGTAAACCCGATTGCGAAAACTCATTTCCTGATTGCAAGAACTTAAAACCTGATAGCAAAAACTCATTTCTCGATTGTGAGAACTTATATCCCGATTATGAGAACTTAAAAACAGATTGCGAAAACTTATTTCCTGATTTCGAGAATTTAAAACCCGAATGTAAAAACTTAAAACTTGATTGTGATAACTTATTTCCTGATTTCGAGAATTTAAAACCTGAATGTAAAAACTTAAAACTTGATTGTGAAAATTTATTGGCCGAATGCAAGAACTTAAAACTTGATTGTAACAACTGCTAATCTTCATGCTAAAACTAAAAAGTGAGTTAAAATAACTACTAAAAGGGTTATGATAAAATAAAAACAGCAACCTGAAATTGTAAATCAGGTTGCTGTTTTTCGCGCCGTTGTTGGTGTTTTCACCAACAACACAACTCTTTATCGCTTCTTTTTCAACTGCAAACACTACACTCTGAAAAGCATCTGGCATCTAATCCATTACAAAAGACTACTTTTACAAAATGCCATCCATCAGAAAAGAGTCAAATGTTTGTTTTTTTACTGCTACTAACCTCAACTGGGTTAAACTACTTGAAGAAGATGGACACAAGAAGATTGTAATAAATAGTTTGAAATATTTAAGTGATAATAAAAGAGTAAAAGTTCTTGCATTTGTAATTATGCCAAATCATATTCATCTTATCTGGGAAATACTTGCCCCTCATAAAACCGAAAATGTACAAAGAGATTTTTTGAAATCACCGGACAGCAAATAAAATAGTCAATTATTTAACTCAAGTTGCTAGTTCATTTTTAAATTAATATGGTTTGAAAGTCCAGTAGGGACTGGATATTGGTAGAAATAGATAAATCCAAAGAAAATCAAGTCCCAGAGGGACGAAATAGCT
>CAIQBY010000088.1 GCA_903870175.1 uncultured Bacteroidota bacterium | reverse complement strand
GCACTGCGGCTGTTGCTGCGGCTTGGCTCGCTTTCGGATTTGATACGGATAAAAATATTTTTTATCGCCAGAGTGATGTTCCTGAAGTATGCGAATTGACCTGGTATTTGAATTGTTTCACTCCCTTTCCGATGCTTGCAAACGCTCATTCGTTCAAAGATAAATCCGAAAGACTGGCAGATGTGAATGCAGGGCTTTTTACATATCCTGTACTTATGGCTGCTGATATTATTTTATACGATGCGCATTATGTACCTGTTGGCAAAGACCAGATGCAGCATTTGGAAATGACACGTGATATTGCCGAGAAATTCAATAATCATTTCGGTGATGTTTTTATTGTTCCCGTAGGAAAAGTGAATGAACAGACCATGCTGGTTCCCGGTATTGACGGGCGAAAGATGAGTAAATCATTGAACAACTTCATCAATATTTTTCTTCCTGAAAAGGAACTGAAAAAAATAATAATGAGTATTGTTACCGATGCTACTCCGCTGGAGGCGCCCAAAAACCCTGATACTTGTAACGTTTTTGCGCTTTATAAATTACTTGCCAATGAAGAGCAAATTGCCGAAATGCGAGCCAATTACCTCAAAGGCGGATATGGTTACGGACATGCAAAGACAGCATTGTTCGAACTGATTTTGACAAAATTCAAAACTCCCCGCGAAACATATAACTATTATATGAGCAACAGAAATGAGCTGGATGCAAAACTTATGGCAGGTGCCGAAAAAGCAAGAGTTATTGCAAAAGCTACTTTGAAAAGAGTGAGGGAAAAACTGGGCTATAAGGTTTATTGATAACTTATAGTTACGAATTAACGAATCGTGTTGTAACTGGATTCTTAAATTCGTTTAATTTATTATCTGTACCTATCCGGTTTCGTAAATTCGTTTTTATTAGTTATCCGTACCTTCTATTCTTTAATCAATTTCTTTCTTAACACACTTCCCTGTGGTGAGCCTGCCGAACCATCCGTCTGCACTTCTACAAAATAAACACCTTTAGCATAGCTGCTTACATCTATTGTATAGCTTTCATTCTCTGTCATCCTGAGCTTGTCGAAGGACCAAATCTCCTCCCCCATCACATTATATATATTTACACTCTTTACTTTAAACTTTGAACTTGTAACTTGAAACTCATTTGTAGCAGGGTTTGGATAAATATTTATTTCGTTGGTTTGAGATAATTCATTTATACCTGTCATTTCTGCAAGTGGACGAGTAAATACATATCCAAATTGGGCGCCGGCAAAGATATTAGTACCTATTATGGCTAAAGATTCTATCCCTTGAATTGGTGTAATACCTGTATCAACTGGAATCCAACTATTACCATTGTTAAGGGATAAAGAGACCCCTTCTGCAGTTCCTGCAAAAATTTGTGTTCCGTTTATTGCTAAAGCATATATATAAGTTGAAGACAGTCCTGTATTAACCGAATCCCAGGTACTGCCATTATTAGTAGATAAATATACACCTCCTTCAGTACCTGCAAAAATTTTTGTACCGCTAAAAGCAAACGAGTTTACAAATGTACTTGCAAAGGTATTTAAGCCTGTATTAATTGGAGTCCAGCTGCTTCCATTATTAGAGGATAAAAAAATACCACCACCATTAGTACCTGCAAAAATTTTAGTGGCATTTACGGCCAATGAAATAACCTCTGTTGCTGTCAATCCTGTTGCTGACCAACTATTCCCGTTGTTAGTTGATAACGACACACCGCTACCAGTAGCGACAAAAATATCTGACCCGTTTATAGCCAATGCAGTTACATATAAATCTGTTAACCCTGTATTCACAGAAGTCCAAGTACTTCCATTATCCGTAGATAAAAATACACCAGCATTTTCTGTGCCGACAAAAATATTGCTACCAGATATCGCAACACAAGTTGGAGGAGGCACTAAACTATTAACAATATTCCAGGTATTTCCATTATTATTGGTCAAAAACATACCTACTGAAACGGCTCCTGCAAAAACAGTTGTACCACTCGCAGCAATACAAACAACACCACTATTACCGGGTCCGCTCGTTTCCACCCATTGAGCATTTGCATTAATCGATAATGCAATAGAAGAAATTAATAATAATTTTTTCATGTCTTTTATTTTGTAATTATAAGTTTAATATTTTACAAAACTATATTAAATATCAATGTAAGCATTAATACTTTTAACATTTGTCTTTTTATTTCCCACCTATTAACAACTTTATTAATCAATCACAATATACTTCACCAGCCAAAAACTAATAAATACTGATATTTCCAAAAGATTTATTAGTGCATCATCAAATAAAGACTCAGATTTGTAATCTCAAATAAAAATAAAGCCAATGGGTTTCTCTCCTTTGTGAGTATAAAATCTTCTAAACTCCTTCTTCCGAATAAAACTTATCTGATAAAAAGGGAAGAACTTTACTCTAAGTTTAAAGTTGATTTAACAAAACGTTCTTTTATTTCATGTTTTTGTTCTCTTAATAAATGCTGAAAATAAATTGCAAAAAGCCCAAAAGCACATCTTAATGGTTTTCCTGAAAATCTTTAAAGATTTTCAGGAAATTTGTGATGATTTCCGGAAATCATTCGAACGAAGATGAAAATTTATAAAGATTTTCGAAAAACTTGTGATGATTTTCGGAAAACTTGTGATGATTTCAAATAATCTTCGAACGATTCACGAAATCAGTAAAGATTTTCACAAAACATTTAAAGATTTTCAGAAAATGTTTGAATGGTTTCACTAAATCTTAACAGATGTGTAAAAAGGGCTTTTGGAATTCAAATTAGTATTTCAAAATCGTATAAATAAGTAAAATAATCAATCAATTATTAAACAATTAAAATTTAAAAACCATGAACGCAAATAGGTTATTAGGAGGATATGATAATTAAGTTCCGTAGAAATTCGGGGCTTTTTTATTTTTATAAAGCCTTTTGCAGTTATTAATCGGTCCATTTTTTTATCAGCACATCAACTGATTAAAAAATCTGCACATCATTTCAGCCCGTATTTAGTTTTATATTTCAAATAAAGTTCTTTTTGGTCGTTATTCAAATCAATACTTTTTCCTTTTATAAAAGCCTTCACCACATTATTGGTTCGCATATCCAATGCATCACCTGTCGAAATAAATAAATTAGCATCCTTCCCCACCTCAATACTGCCGGTAGTTTTATCAATGCCCAATATTTTTGCAGTGTTTAAAGTAATCGATTTCAAAGCCTGTTCTTTTGTCAAGCCATAAGCAGCAGCTGTGCCGGCAAGAAAAGGCAGGTTGCGTGTTCCCATGGCTTCCATATCGCCTTCATTATTCAGACAAAATAAAACTCCTGCTTTCTGCAACAGATAAGGTAGCTTGTAAGATGCATCCACATCATCTTCCGGATGTTCGGGCAAAGAATGTACCCGGGCAACCACAACGGCAATATCATTTTGTTTCAATAAATCGGCAACCATCCAGCTATCCTTTCCGCCAACAATAGCAACCCTTTTCAGTTGATATTGTTTAATAAAATTTACAGCTTCCACTATTTCCTTCACATTATCACTATGAATAAATAAAGTTTTTGTTCCGTCGAAAAGCCCTTTCATTGCTTCAAACCGAAGATTGGCCTCTTCCTTTACAGCCGATTCATTATATGCTTTTGCATCATCAAATAATTTTTTCAAATCATTCGTCTGCTTTACATATTCCTTATTTTTTTCATACGGACCATATACTCCGCCATCTTCATCAATTAATTTTCTGCTGATAAGCTTAGGCCAGTTAAGATGAATTCCATCATCAATTTTATAAACAGCATCTTCCCAATTCCATCCATCAAGCATCATTATACTCGAAGTTCCGGAGATAATTCCGCCACGCGGAGTTACCTGTGCCAGTAAAATTCCATTCGAACGAACAGTAGGAATAATCTTCGAATCGGTATTATAAGCAATCAGCGAACGGACATTCGGCAATGATGTTCCTATTTCGGATTGATCGCGTGTTGCCCGAACAGCTTCTATTTCCACTAATCCCAATGTAGAATTAGGAGCAATAAATCCGGGATAAATATTTTTTCCGGTAGCGTCTATTACTTCATCATAACCTGTTTTATCATATTCTTTTACTAATCGGGAAGCATCAAGAACAAGAACAATTTTCCCGTCTTTAATTCCTATTATCGAATTTTGAATAACGCCGTCAGTTCCAAGATGCGCAATTCCATTCATTATCAAAACGCTTTTGTTTTGCGCTGTTGCGAATAGTGTGGAGATGATTGCTAATGTAAATAGTATTTTTTTCATTTGAATTTGTTTAGTGTTTTGGGTGGATTGGAACGCTGATTAATATGATTTGTTAGGATTAAATATGATTCTTTTAATCGCCTTCGGCGAATATGATTTATTATGTTTTATGCTTTAATTGTATTTTCTTCATTTGATATTGTTTAGTATTTTGGGTGGATTGGAACGCTGATTAATATGATTTGTTAGGATTAAATATGATTCTTTTAATCGCCTTCGGCGAATATGATTAAATATGTTTTATGCTT
>CAIQBY010000087.1 GCA_903870175.1 uncultured Bacteroidota bacterium | reverse complement strand
GTACCCAAGTGTTTCCTCCAGGTAAAATATTATTTACCTGCCAATCAGTATTGGGAATTGCAGAAGTTTCAAATCCTTCAGAATAAAAAGTGTTATTATACATTGCTGTTGATGGATTAACTCTAATATAGCTTGTTTTGGTAGTACTAACAGTGCCGGAAGTATTCGAAACGCTTAATCCGACATTATACAATCCTGAAGTATTATAAGTAACAGAAGGAGTAGAGTCTGTAGAAGTTGCGGGTGTTCCTCCTTGAAATGTCCAGTTCCAAGAGGTTGCACGACCGTTCCACGAAATATCGGTGTATTTTATGGTGTCTCCCTGACATAATACATTATTGGTAGTACTGTTGGTTTCAAAATTTGCCTGACATAATACTGCAGGAGTAGTAATACCGGTAGCAGTTAAATTAGCTGATGACCATAAATTGCTGCGCGATGATATACCGCTTGCCGCTGCTGCACGCATACGAGTTCTTTGTCCTTGAGTAAACATATTTGAACAATAAGAATAATCCATATAATTCTGAACATTTTCAATTGTTGGAGGAGTGCAGGTCGCATCAGTAAGATTACAGGTGGTATGTCCCATAGTTACCGGGGTGTCGGATACTTGGTCGTCACCACAGGAAACACCAGGCTGATTAGTACCTCCCCACGGATGTTCAAGGTTAAAAAAATGTCCAATTTCATGAGTTAATGCTCGTGAAGTAGGTACACTACCCGTTCCAATACTGCCCACATAACTTGATAATATAAGCACTCCGTCAGTTGCATTACTTGTAGTGCCTGGATAATAAGAATATCCGGCAACACCTGCCGTACCGATTGTTTTAACAGTCCAAACATTTAAGTATTTTGAATTGGGCCAGTCATCTAATTTTGAATTATCAGTCGCAGCATTAGTTAAAGTTGAAGTAACTCTATCTATTCCATTGGTGCAATTTCCATTCGGGTCTTTTTGTGCCAATGCAAATTTAATTTGAATAGCAGCTGCAATGCCCTGAAAAGAAGGAATAATAGCTGAAGTGTCAGGATTCAATTTGGCGTAATCCCTGTTTATTATTCTCACCGCATCAAATATCTGAGCATCGGAAATGTTCTCTGCACCTCCTTCATTAATAATATGAAAAACAATAGGTATTGTATAAACAACTACAGCAGCTCTGTTTTCATCTTTATAATTGTTAGGATATGCCTGTTTATCAATCTGAGCAAGTCTTGCCTGTTCCTGAAGATATTCCTGTACCAATTGAGGATTGGCTTCCAAAGATTTTCTAACCATTTCATCCGTACCGCAATTTAAATAGCCTCCCTGTGCAAAGGTTGATTTTGTTGACATTGCAATTGCAAGAATTGAAAGTACAATTGCAATGTTTATTCGTAGCATTTTTTTCATTTTTATTTTGAATTATATTGAGTTTAAAATTAATTAATTATTCGTAATCTTTTATAGAAAAGGATACATCCTTTATGACGTTTAAATTTGAAAGTAGTTTAAAGTACTTTTCCGAAATGTTTTTTGGCTCTGCAAGTATATTGTTTTCTTTGTAACCTATAAAGTCATTCAAACGGCTGAAGTTTTCTGTTGAAGCACTTCTAATTTCAATTTGCATATTGGTATCAACTACGCCAGGTGCAATAGAAAAGATACGGAAACCGGTAGTACTGTTTTCCTTTAGATGTTTTGATTTTATCTTTTGTTCGGCATCAACTACTCTGGTAAACATATCTAATCCTGCTTTGGATGAGCAATACATTGACCAGCCATCTATCGGTGATTTGGCAGCACCCGAACTCATATTTACAATTACTTTTTCTGCATTAATATCAGTATAGAATTTGATAAATGAATTAGTAAGAACAGAAGGTGCTATTAAATTAAGAGTATAATTTTTAACTATATCAAAAGAAGTAAGATTGCCTACAGGTTTTATTTCGCCAAGGGCGCCTGCATTATTAATAAGGTATATTTTCTTTGCATCGCTGTGATTCTCAAACTTAAAATCCACTATCGAATCGATGTGAGTTAAATCAATGGAAATATGGTTGTAGTTACTATGCTTAATGGATTGTTTGCGAGCCAGACCAATTACTTTATTGGTAGAATCTTTCAGCAAATATTCAGCAAAAGCTTTTCCTATGCCTTGACTTGTTCCTGTAATATAGTAATAATTCAATTTCCGTTTTATTTTTTGGGAAGACGAAAGTACTAATTAATACCCGAGAGCCCAAAAGATTTTACTCCTTATCAGGTTAAATGCGATAGGAATCCGAATTTAAAGGGTGAATATTTCAAGTATTCTGAACTATCCCAATGCCTGTTTTAAATCCGCAAGTAAATCCTCTATGTCTTCGATGCCAACACTTAAACGTAATAAAGATTCCACAACACCTGCTTTATCACGCTCTTCTTTTGGAATAGAAGCATGAGTCATAGTTGCAGGATGGTTTATCAACGATTCCACACCACCCAATGATTCAGCCAGCGAAAACACTTTCATACTTGAAGCTATTTTAAAAGCATCTTCCTGTTTATTTCCTTTTAATGAAAATGAAATCATTCCACCGAAATCACGCATTTGTTGTTTTGCAATATCATGATTAGGGTGGTCAGTAAATCCAGGCCAGTATAGTTTATCAATCTTAGGATGTGTTTTTAAAAACTCGGCAATCTTTCGGCCATTGAAACAATGGCGCTCCATGCGTACATGCAAAGTTTTGATTCCGAGTAAAACCTGGAAACTATCCATT
>CAIQBY010000086.1 GCA_903870175.1 uncultured Bacteroidota bacterium | reverse complement strand
CCGTCTCGATACAATTATAAAACGGGATGGAATTTATTTTCGTTTTTATCCTGTTCAAAGAAAATACAAGTATTTGTCGTGGCAAAAAATTACCAAATCGTATGTAAGAAGATATAAACCAATTTTGGAATATGGCGGCTGGGGCATGCGAATAGGGCTTTTTGGCAGAGGGAGAGCTTATAATATTTCCGGCAGAAATGGTTTACAATTGGTATATAGTGATGGGAAAAAATTACTGATAGGCACGCAAAAGCCTGAAGAGATTACAGAAATACTGGTTTCACTCAAACAATATATCGAATGAATGCTGCAATAATAAGTGGGTTGCCGCATTTATTTTTAATTCAGCATCACCCGACATCCGCACCAAAAGTTAATCCTCATTAAACTTTAGTATTAATCATACGTCTTAGTTAAAAAAGTAATGCAGGAATACAGTGACGAAGAGATATTGGAGATGTATCGGAACGAGGATTCAAGAAATCTATCGCTACATTATTTGTTTAAGAAATACGAGGTGAAACTTTACTGGCATATCCGGAAGATAGTGATAGACCACGATGACACGGATGATGTACTTCAAAATTCATTTATCAAAGTGTGGAAAGCGTTGGGGAATTTCAAGGAAGATTCGAAACTTTATACCTGGTTGTACCGGATTGCTACCAACGAATCCATTGATTTTCTGAGGAAGAAGAAGCGTGCCAATCTTATTTCCATTAATTCGATAGAATACGAATTGGGAAAAACATTGGAAAGCGACCCTTATTATAAAGGCGATGAGATACAAATGAAATTGCAGAAAGCTGTGCTGACATTGCCGGAGAAGCAGAGGATTGTTTTTAATATGAGGTATTACGACGAAACACCATATCAGCAAATGGCTGAAATATTGGAAACATCGGAGGGCGCTTTAAAAGCTTCGTATCATATAGCTGCGAAAAAAGTAGAGGAGTTTTTGTTGAAGCATTGATTAGGGAATAGTGAATAGGGAATGGTGAATAGACGATTGTGAATAGAAAATAAATTAGATGTCGGAAAATATAAATATAGAGAAGGATGATGAAAATTTCCTGTTCGGGAAGAACAGGGAAATGCCATTTGCCGTGCCTGATCAGTATTTTAATTTGCTCGAACAGCGCATCATTAATAAGATTGAGGCGATGGAAGAGTTGAATGAATTCAGTATTTTATCTGCCATCGACAAACAAAAAGAATTTATTATACCTGAAAATTATTTCAGCAAAGCAGAAAATAAAATTGAATACCAAGTTGAACTTGCAGAGTTTAATGTATTAAATAAAATTGCCAAACCGGTTTTGAATACGTTGCCCGAAGAGTATCGGAATTCGCTTAAGGAAAGGATTGTAAACAAAGTGGAATTACAGGAAGAGCTTAAAGAATTTGCAACATTATATTCGTTAACAAAACAAAATGCTTTTGAAATCCGTGCCGATTATTTTGATTCTTTAGCAGATACTATTAAAGAGAGAATAGCAGGCAAAAATAATACACGGGTATCTTTAATAGAGAAATTTATATTTTCAATAATAAATCCGAGGTTCGTTATTTCTTTCGGAATAGTAGTAATCACAGGCATTTCCACT
>CAIQBY010000085.1 GCA_903870175.1 uncultured Bacteroidota bacterium | reverse complement strand
CCGTATAATCACAGTAATATCGACAGTGATGAAGTATTATATTATGTGGATGGAGATTTTATGAGCCGCAACAATATTGAACAGGGACATATTACGCTGCATCCAAAAGGAATACCTCACGGACCTGCACCGGGAGCAATGGAGCGCAGTATCGGACAAAAGGAAACTCAGGAACTTGCAGTAATGGTGGATACTTTCCGGCCGCTTATGGTTACTGAGGAAGCAATGGGTATTGATGACGGGAAATATTATAAAAGCTGGGTAGAGTAGGCTATCTGCTAATCAACACGACTAATAAAAAGAAGAAATAAATTAAGAACTAACAAAAAATAAAATTAAATAAGATGAGTAAAGTAGTAAAAAATGTAGAGTACGGTTTAGAGAAAATATTTGAAGGGGCACAGGACTTCCTTCCTTTATTGGGAACCGATTATGTGGAGTTTTATGTAGGAAATGCAAAGCAGGCAGCACACTTTTATAAGACTGCTTTTGGGTTTCAATCCTATGCTTATAAAGGGCTGGAAACAGGATGTAAAGATTATGCATCGTATGTATTAGCTCAGGATAAAATAAGAATAGTATTAACAACTCCTTTGAGTTCAAAGTCGCCTATTAATGAGCATTTGGCTAAACATGGAGACGGCGTAAAAGTAATTGCTTTATGGGTTGAAGATGCAACAAAATCATTCGAAGAAACTGTGAAACGCGGCGCAAAACCTTTCATGGAGCCTACTGTAGAAAAAGATGAACATGGTGAAGTAGTTCGTTCCGGAATTTATACCTATGGAGAAACAGTACATATTTTTGTAGAGCGCAAGAATTATAAAGGCATTTTCCTGCCTGGTTATTCAGCATGGAAATCGGATTACAATCCAACCTCGGTAGGATTGAAATTTATTGACCACATGGTAGGTAACGTTGGCTGGGGCGAGATGAATGAATGTGTGAAATGGTATGAAGAGAAAATGGGATTCGTTAACTTTTTATCTTTCGATGACAAACAAATTACCACTGAATATTCTGCATTGATGAGTAAGGTGATGAGCAACGGAAACGGCAGAATTAAATTTCCTATCAACGAACCTGCAGTAGGAAAGAAAAAATCTCAGATAGAAGAATACATTGATTTTTATGAAGGTCCGGGCTGTCAGCATATCGCGGTTGCTACAGATGATATTATAAAAACAGTGATGGAATTGAGAGCAAGAGGAGTAGAGTTTCTATCGGCACCGCCTCATGCATATTACGAAGATATTCCTAATCGCCTTGGCAAACACATGGATATGATGAAGGAGGATATGAATGTGATTGAGAAACTTGCTATTCTTGTTGATGCAGATGAAGAAGGTTATTTATTACAGATATTTACAAAACCTGTGGAAGACAGACCTACCTTGTTTTTCGAAATCATTCAACGGATGGGTGCCAAAGGATTCGGTGCCGGAAACTTCAAAGCCTTGTTCGAATCAATAGAAAGAGAACAGGAAAAGAGAGGTACATTATAATTTATCGTTAGCTTCAAATAAATCTCCTGCTGAATGTTTTTGGCAGGAGATTTTTTTTTACCGAAAAAAATTGTGTTCTTTGCGAGGAATAATTTATGAAAATGTATAAACGATATTTATTTTTTCTGGTTACAGTTTTAGTTATATCATCATGTAATCACAAAACAGTGTTTACTGAAGTAACTATAAATAATAGATATTCGATTTCTGTACCTGATTATCTGCAGCCCTGTAAAGATTTGCATAAAGATGCATCCATGCAATATCAGAATGCAGAAAAAGGAATTTATGCACTGGTGATAGATGAGAAGAAGAAGACTATGCAGGATTATGATATAAATTATGATATAGATGCATACTTTAATAATATTGCAAAACAGGGATTTATCGAATCAATAAAAAATGGAAAAATAAGTGTTCCCGGAAGGCAGGAGATAAATGGCAATAAAGCGCTGATAGCTGAAGTAACAGGGAAAGTGGAACAGACAGATGTTTATTATAAACTTGCAATTATAGAAACGCCCTATACTTTTTATCAGATATTGTCATGGACCAGTGCTGAAAATAAAGAGAAATTTGAACCGGATATGGTTAAAATGATAGAATCTTTAAAAGAAATGCCATTGCCGCCAAGCG
The DNA here is from genome assembly GCA_903870175.1 of uncultured Bacteroidota bacterium. Taxonomy (GTDB): domain Bacteria; phylum Bacteroidota; class Bacteroidia; order 2-12-FULL-35-15; family 2-12-FULL-35-15; genus 2-12-FULL-35-15. The sequence goes on along the minus strand of CAIQBY010000085.1, from coordinate 5 downwards.
AACTT
>CAIQBY010000084.1 GCA_903870175.1 uncultured Bacteroidota bacterium | reverse complement strand
TCAAATGAAACCATCACGCACTAATTCATTTATTACTGTATCTTCAATCGCATTGCTGCTGGTGCTGATTATTCAAGTGAACTGGATATTTCAGACAGCAGAAGTAAAAGAAGATTTGTTTAATGAAAAAGCAAATATGATTCTTGCCAGAACTACTGATGCAATGCGCCATGACACGGAATTGTGCAAGAATATAGATGAATGTGTGAATGTTAATGGTAGTGGATTTACATCAAAACTAGGAAAAAATGAAGTACATAAAATAGACTCCCTATTTAATTATTACATGCTCTTTTACAATTTCCATATCGACTATACTTTTGAAGTTGCAAAACCAAAATTTCCAGTCATTAACAGTCAAACAATTTTTGCACGCAGCGTTTTTCAGGAACAAAAAGGGTGTTACCAAAAAAGTCTGGAAGACATAACAACCAACAATGGTGTAGAATTAAAACTCATTTTCCCTGAGAAAAAACAATATGTACTTGAGGAGATGGGCACTTTGTTCATTACTTCTGTAATCCTTATACTTGTGGTACTTATTTTATTCTGGCGAACTGTTTTATCATTGATAAAGGAGAAGAAAATATCGGAACATACTACCGACTTTTTAAATAATATGACGCACGAATTTAAAACACCTCTTACCAACATTGCGCTTGCGGGCAAGATGATATTGAAGGATTCGAACATTCAGCAGGAAGAAAAACTGAAACATTATTCGGAAATAATACTGGAAGAAAATGAAAAGCTGCGACTGCAGGTGGAGCAGGTATTGAGTATGACTGCGCTGGAAAGAGGTGATATTCCTTTGCGAAATACTGAATTGGATGTTCATCAGCTAATAAACGATGCATTGAAATGTATGCATATTCAATTGGAAAATAAGGGAGGCAATGTAACATTACAATTGAATGCCAGCCGATTTGTAATTATCGGAGATAAAACACAGCTTACAAATGCTATGTGCAATCTGATTGATAATGCCATTAAATATTCCAATGGAAACCCTGAACTTACTATACAAACAACCAACAGAGATACTGATATTATTGTAGAAGTTACTGATAACGGTTTAGGTATAGAAAAAGAACATCAGCAGAAAGTATTTGATAAATATTTCAGAGTGCCTACCGGAGATGTGCATGATGTAAAGGGTTTCGGGCTTGGCTTGGCTTATGTTAAAAAAATCATTGAATTGCATAAAGGTACAATTGAATTGAAAAGTGAAAAAGGAAAAGGAACAACATTTATAATTAAATTGCCGTATGCCTAGCGGAAAACTTAATATACTGCTTGCCGAAGACGACCTGAACTTAGGAGTGTTACTGGTTGATTATCTGGAGACGGAAGGTTTTGATGTGAAGCTGTGTAAAGACGGAGAGCTGGCTTTAAAAGCATTTCAGAATAATACATTTGATATTTGTCTGCTGGATGTGATGATGCCTAAAATGGATGGATTTGCACTTGCAAAAGAAATAAGAGTATTGAATAAAAACATTCCTGTTATTTTTATTACTGCAAAAAGTCTGAAAGAAGATAAATTGAAAGGTTATAATTTGGGTGCTGATGATTATATAACCAAACCTTTTGATGAAGAGGAACTGCTTTGGAAAATAAAAGCTGTTGTGCGCCGAATATCTGAAAACAAAAGCGATGGCAAGGCAGAAGTGGTTACTATAGGCAAATATAGTTTCGATTATTGCAATCAATCATTGACTATTGATGGAAAAACAAAACGAATAACGGAAAAGGAATGTGATATTCTTAATTATTTGTCTGTACACCGAAATAAAATAATAAAACGGGAAGAGTTGTTGAAAGGGCTTTGGGGAGAGAATGATTATTTTTTGGGAAGAAGCCTTGATGTGTTTATTACTAAAATACGCAGATACCTGAAAGAGGATAAAGACTTAAGTATTGAGAATGTATTTGGTGTTGGATTTATTTTTAATGTGCCTGTGGAATAGGTTTTGGTTTCTGTTCGTTATTTCAAGTTAGAACCCCGTTAGGAATAGCTTCCCTATGTCATATATAACAAGTCCTCTGGACTTCTGCAATTAATTTCGCAAACTAATGAAGATGTTGAAAATCAAAAACAAATAGAACAATTTAAAGTTGATAATCCCGAATTAGCTAACATTATTCCGCAATTACAGCCCGAAGTCAAAAACCCAACTTCCACAGACGGAATATTAAGCAGTTTTGCAAGTTACGAAGGAGATATACCCTACCAAAAGATAGTTGATAAGGTAAATTCAAAAAGCAATAATCTTACAGGCGACCCTCAAAAGATAGCAGAAGTTTTACAAAGCAAAGGAATTAAAGTTACTGATGTTCCTAAAGGTGAAGGTGTTGGTGTAGGGGGAGATGTGAAATTTAGTGAAAAGGATTTACAAGATAATGGAGTGTCTTTTATTCAGGGTGCTGCGAATCTTGCAAAAGAGAATGGCATTTCTAATGAAGCTGCGGAATTACAGCATACAGAAGCAGGTAATGAAATAATGGATATTGTAAATGATGGAATATCCAAAGGGAAATCAGCTCTGGAAATAATAGAGGAAATAGATAAAATATTTAACGATAAGCTAAAAAACATTCCATCAAATACAAGGGCTGTTATAGAGCAAATAATTAAACAGAAAACTTCCGATTTGCCATCTATATTAAAAGAGGTAGAAGCCATAGATGCTGAAATATCATCTTTAAGGGAAGAAGATGGTAGTATTAATAAGAAAGAAGATATTGAAAAATTCAAAGAATTACGAACTAAAAAATTACAATTATTAGATGATGCTGGCGTAAATAATAATACTCACTTAAAAGAAGTTATTTCAGAACAATCCCTCAAAGAACAACCAACGTCCGAACAGGGCATATTAAGTAGTTTTGCAAGTTATACAGGAGATATACCGTATAAATTAATAGAAGACAAAGTAAATTCTAAAAGTGATAACCTTACAGGCGACCCTCAAAAGATAGCAGAAGTTTTACAAAGCAAAGGAATTAAAGTTACTGATGTTCCTAAAGGTGAAGGTGTTGGTGTAGGGGGAGATGTGGAAAGTACAACTAAAGCACTTGAAGAAGTGGGTAAAAACAATGGAACGATTTTTGATAAACTAAAACAATTAATAAATAGAAAAAATGGAAAACAAGACAAAACTAACACAAGAACAGATGGAGTTGGTTCGACTCATCAAACAAGGGAAGAATTCAGCAGAAATTTCTCGGACTATGGGAACGAATTATCAACTGGTGATGCAACAACCACCACCGACAACCAAATCCAAAAAATAAAATCGGGTGAGTTTTTATTATCACACGGTTCTAATACTGATTTTGAATTTTTTGATAAATCAAAACAGGGGAAAGGATTAGGAAATCAGGGAGGTGGAATTTTTTTTTACGATAGTTCACAAAAGGCAGAAAAACTTTCTCAAAAGGTAGCAAAAGAAAAAGGTGGTAGTCAGCACATTTATCAAGTAAAAGTAGATGGCGATAATTATTTGCGAACCACAAAAAAGCCTACACAGGAACAATTATATCAAATTGGAAAAGTAAATGGAATTGATTTTTCCAAATCGAACTTTGAAAATGGAACAGACCTCTATGATGCAATTGCAAAATCATTTGGAGATTGGAACGAAAAGGGAATAAGCGATGATGAAATTGTAAAAAGATATACAGAATCACAAAACAAAGCATCAGAACATCTTGCATCAAAAGGAATAACAGGAGACATTTCAGAGTTCGATAATTACCAAAACGAGTATAATATTTTCGATTCAAAAAACATTTCAATAAAGGAGCGAATAAAAATACATAATTCAGATGCAGAACTAATAGCAGACCAATACCACAAAGCCAAAGCAGATGGAAGCAATCCCGAACTTGTAAAAGCAGTAGAACAATCCATCAAAGAAACACCCAAAGGCGAAACAGAACGGATAAAACCGAAAAGTAAATTTATTGAAACAACTTCTGATTATCGTACAGCAGATGTAGGAAACCACGAAGGGCAACAAGAATTTGAAACTGTACCTCAAGACGGAAGTAAAATTGATAAGTCCAAAGGTAACCAAACAGAATTAAAGAAACAACAGACTGAAAATATCCTAAATGGTAATGTTAGACTTGACGCTGATGCTAATGGCGAAGGAGGAAAAGGAGAAACAGGGAAACCCCAACATCAATCCACCTTACAAACTTTCGATTATTATTAACTATACCATTTATCAGTGTCCTTTCGTTATAATATTATATACTATTATATATTATCTACATTTATTAAATCTACTGCTATCCAAGTTAGTTTACAGTCTGTACATTTCAAATAGTAGTCTGTACATTTCAAATAACAGTCTATCCACGTTAGTTCAAGGTCTCTTGAAGTTAGTTCAAAGTCTCTTGAAGTTAGTTCAAAGTCTCTTGAAGTTAGTTTAAGGTCTCTTGAAGTTAGTTTAAGGTCTCTTGAAGTTAGTTTAAGGTCTCTTGAAGTTAGTTTAAGGTCTCTTGAAATAAGTTAAAGACATCTTGAAGTAAGAATAATAGCTCTTGAAGTAAGTTCAAGACAACTTGAACTTAGAATAATAGCTCCTGAAGTTAGTTCAAGAGACCTTGAATAGCATTTTTATTCGGTTTTCGGTTAATACCCCGAGGCTCTGCCTCGGAATTAAAAAAATCCTTTAACTGATACCTCGAGGCTCTGCCTCGGGGTAATTCATTCATAATAAAATGATAAAAACATTTTTTTTGTGGCATTTCAAGAGGCAGATTAATAAATGCAAACCGTGTAAGCAAAGTCTTTACTTCCGAAATAGATTTTTTTGAAATAAAAATGACAAAAGGCAAACCTGAGAAAGTGTCGCGCATTAAAAGAGAAGAAGCAATAAGACTGAATAAAAAACAAAAGAATACAATCCTGTTCGATTTTCTGTTCGGAAGAAATAAAAAGGAAGTGGAGTAGGGGATTCTTATTTGTTTGCTTTAATTTTTCCTTACTATGTTGTTTGTTCCGAATTACTCCTTCTTATTTCCTTTTATACAATGGCAGCCCAACCTGCTTTGCAAGGGCTTCTGCGCCCAAATCTCCTTCTTTGCTGAATGCCCATACAAATAATGCTTTCAAAGGATGTTCCTTTTGTATGTTTTCGATGGCTGCAAGCGATAATTTTTTTGCTATTCCTTTTCTCCGGTACTCTTCCAGCACCATTGCCGAACATAAATATACAGTTTCGTATTTTGTATTTAAAGGTGTTAAATCGAAGAGTTCTTTTTCCGATATTTTCTTTTCAAGAAACAAGTTCATCAAATCAAGGGTGGTAGGTATAAACAAAACCCAGGCTACAGGACCTTTTCCATCATCATATTCTGAAACTGACGATGGATGTATTTTCTGCAAACGCTCTATTACTTCTTCATTCACATCCAGTTGATTCGGGTCGTTCTTGGTGGCAAATACATTTTCTGCCAATTCTATCATTCGTTCGAAGTTTGATTTACTCATATTGATTTTTACTTACTGTTGTTTAATTGTTTGAAAGTTTTATCTGTTTGTTCTTGTTTATTATTAATGCAGATAAAGGTAGTTTAAAATATAATATCAAAGGTTGATTCATTTGAAAAGAAGGGTAGGAGAGGAGGGGAGCAGATACTATAAAAGGATAATAAGTAAGAGTTGAGAACCAATTATAAGTTATTGGTACGATTAATATATAACAGGTTATGCGTGCAATCATAAATGAAGAAGTATTGTATCACTATCATTGAATTCAATAATAACTTAAATTAATCATTATGAAAAAGAAAATTATTTATTTAGCAACATTCGGGATAGCGTTATTATCCGTATCATGTAATTCGGGAGACACAGCACCTGCCGCAAAGGCAGATAACACAGCTCAGCCGGCAGCACCTGTTGCCGGACAGTCGGGAGTGAAAGACGATGTATCGGCAAAAAACATTGTGCAGACTGCAATAGGCAGTAAAGACCACACCACTTTGGTAGCGGCAGTGAAAGCTGCTGATTTAGTAGATGTGCTGAGCAACACCGGACCTTTTACTGTGTTTGCACCTACCAATGCAGCATTCGACAAATTACCCGCAGGCACCGTAGAAGGATTATTGAAACCTGATAAAAAGGATGCTTTGCAGGATATTTTGCAATATCACGTTTCGATAGGTGTATTTCAGGCGGACGCATTGCAGGACGGTCAAATACTGGGACAGGTGAATGGTGGAAATGTTAAAATAACCAAAAAAGATGGCAAGATTATTGTAAATGGAACAGCAACAGTTATTGCTTCCATACAAACAAGTAATGGAGTGATTCATGTGATTGACGGTGTATTGCTTCCGCCTAAGCAATAAAAACAGAGTTTTAGTTTGTGATTAATCTCAAAAAGCGTAAACAGTAAATGTTTACGCTTTTTTGATTTTATTAGTGTTGATGGAAATAATAGACCTCTTTCTTAATTCAAATAGAGATTCCTCACTGCGTTCGGAATGACAATCATTGTGGTTCATATAGGGGAAAGGAGGAGAAAAACGGCTTTGCCGTTTTTCTCCTCCTTTCCCAAAACCCAAACGAAACCTGTCATTCCGAGCGCAGTGAGGAATCTAAAAAAGCAAGAAGGAAACGAACCCGTAAAGTGGTCTCTTATTTAAGAAATAATCTTTATCTGCATCACAGTAGAAATACTTATAGCTCTTTGTTTTGCCAGCTCGGCATTAGGTCCTTCAAAGAGTTCATCTACATTTTCAAGAAACAATTTATTCCATTGTTCAAAATGCTCCTTTTTGAGTGGCGTTACCATATTAAGATGACGGTGAATATTCATATTGTCGCGCGAATAAGTACCGGTATAGAATAAAGCGTTTTCCCAAAAGTCGAACATCACAGGTAAATGTTTTTCCCAATTTACTTTTACCACATCATTAAATATGTATCCTATTGTTGCATCCAATTTTACTTTTTCATAAAAAGCAGTTATCAGCGTTTCAATATCCTTTCTGTTTGTTAAATCTTTTTTCATTTTAATAATATTAAAGTTATAAATCTTTTCTTTTAAATTTATGAAGTGATAACTGAAGAGGAATCATCACCCATAAAATTAATATTCCCAATGCTGCTATAAATCCAATATCAGTACCGAAGAAATCCTTGAACACTGCTCCTGTATATCCCATAAGCGCAGAAACATCCAATCGTAATAAAATAATAATACGGCTAAGGTCAACAGGATTAAGTGCTGAGATAATCATCATTATCTTTTCAAGAGGATAATCTGCAAATTGAAAGAGCAAAAATAGCACTAAACCATCAAATATTAAAGCAAAATATAACCAAAGTAATATAGCTACTCCTATTCCTTTTGCTTTGTCGCGTGTGGAAACTACTGCCAGCATTGCTATAGCTACGAATATTATAGAAAGCAGACAACCTATAAATGTCATAATAAAACCGGTGGTAGTGGGTTCGAAAAACAATAATGGAATACCGCAACCAATTAAAAAAGCAAGTGTAAATGATACCGACAGACCTGCAAACAGACTTAGCCATATTTGTTTTCGGCGCAGCGGCTGACTTAATAATAATTCTATAAATTCCGAACTGTTGTAAATATATATTGTAGAAAATATAATGGAAACAAGCGGAACAATAAATAATATCAGGTTTAATAAACTAAGCAAACCTTTGGCAGTATTATCTTCGAAGCTGAATACAGTGAATGAAATAAGGAACAAAAACAATGTATATGCCAATACAATTTTGTTTCGCAGAATATCAATAATAACGTATTTGATTACTTTATGCATTTTCAAGAATCTTTGTCATGCTTATTGCTATTGCTTTCGATAGTTTCTGTTCTCCTGTTTCTGCTCGCAAGGCATCAATGTTTTTATGAAAGATAAGTTTACTGTCCTGCATATAAATAATTTCTGTTACCAGGTCATCTAGTTCCGACAGTATATGTGATGTAATCAATATCAGTTTTCCTTTTTGTTTTTCCCTGATAATCTTTTCTTTTAGTATTTCCGAGGCCAACGGATCAAGCCCTGCTGTAGGTTCATCAAGAATAAGAACATCGGCATTAAATAAAAAAGCAAGCGAAGCGGAAACTTTCTGGCGTGTGCCGCCTGATAATGTGCGCATACGTTTATCAAGCATTTTGTTCAACTGAAAATCAGTAATTAATTCTTCGTCAAATTGTTTACAATCATGTTTGCGAATATCTTTCAGCATATTTATCAGTTGCCCGATAGTCATATTGTCGGGATAACGTCCTATTTGCGGCATATATCCAATCTGAGAACGATACTGCCAGTCTTTGGAAATGTTTTTTCCATTGAAAACAATTTCTCCTTTATCAGGAACTACCAAACCTAAAATAGATTTTATGAAAGTAGTTTTTCCACTTCCGTTGGGTCCTATTAAAGCAATGCATTGTCCGGCGTCGCACGCAAGGTTAATATCGTCGAGCGCTATTAATTTTCCGAAATGTTTGGTTATGTTTTTTGCAACAATCATAATGGCAACGGTTTCATTAATGGAGTTTCGTCTTTTAAATTTTCAGGTGTAAGTGTCGGAATTATTTTTTCAATTTTATCAAGCAATGAAACCATAATACTTCTGAAGAGAATCATTGCTGGCGGATTCTTTTCAATAATCATGGAAAACATGCTGATAGGGCGATAGGGGACATCTCCTATTTTATCTTTATTAATATCATAGCCCTGATATTTATCCCAATAATTACTGTTGAACGAATTTAAAACAAGCGTACCATTGGTTCCTACATCAAATGTATTTCCGAAGAAATTATTTTTAGTAATTACTACATCCATGCAGCTTGCCTGTATTTTAATTGCCCATCCATTGTTTTCAAAGGTATTATTTTCCATCTGGCTTCTGCTTGCTCCTTCCATATA
>CAIQBY010000083.1 GCA_903870175.1 uncultured Bacteroidota bacterium | reverse complement strand
TTAATGAAAGATTTATTTGCCACTTTATTTCCTCCGGGAGTAGGATATTTTCCTGTAAAATACCAGTCACCTTTGTTATTCGGACAAGCATTATGCAAGCCTTCTATTGACTGATATATTATATCAACTTCTGCATTTATTCCTTTCGGACGCAATAACTCAGCTATCTTTTTAGAAATTTGTTCAGGAGTAAAAGGAGCGTAAATTTCTTTTATAGGATTAACGATTTTTTCCTTTGGTAAACCTTCCTGAGCCTTTGCTTTTTCATACAACTCATCCAGAAGGTCTTCTTTAAAATTATCTTTCAACAATTGCACTGCTGCCTGAAAAGCAATAAAATCGCCTAACTTAGCCATATCAATTCCATAACAATCGGGATAACGGATTTGAGGAGCAGAAGAAACAACAACTATTTTTTTAGGTCCAAGCCTGTCAAGAATTTTCAGAATACTTTGTTTTAAAGTAGTTCCACGAACAATGGAATCATCCATAATAACCAGGCTGTCAACACCTTCCTTTATCACACCATAAGTGGTATCATAAACGTGTGCTACCATTTCGTCGCGCTGAGAATCATTAGTGATAAAGGTTCTAAGCTTTGCATCCTTGATTGCTATTTTATGAATACGAGGTTGGAAAGAAAGGATTTCACTTAATTCAGGGTCTCTTACAAATAAACCCATCTCGAGTATTTTATGACGCTTAATGGTGTTTGCATAATGATGTAAACTTTCCACTAACCCGCTAAAAGCAACTTCTGCAGTATTAGGAATGTAAGAAAAAACAGTATCCTTTAAATCATAATCTACCGATTTTAGCACTGCAGGACAAAGCTGGCTTCCCAATTTCTGACGTTCCTTATATATATCAGCATCACTTCCACGAGAAAAATAAATCCGTTCAAAGGAGCAGGCTGTTTTCTTCAAAGAAGGAATAATTTCCTGTTCGGAAAAGGAACCGTCTTTTTTAATGATTAAAGCATGTCCGGGAGTAAGTTCTTTTATTTTTCCTATAGGGACATTAAAAGTTGTCTGAATTACTGGACGTTCAGAAGTTACAACTACAACTTCATCATCCGAATAATAAAATGCAGGGCGAATACCATTAGGGTCGCGCAATACAAAAGCATCTCCATGTCCGAACAAACCAGCCATAGTATATCCGCCATCCCATTTTTTACTTGCTGCTTTTAATATTCGCTGTATGTCCAGATGCTCAGCGATTAAACCTGAAATTTCTGCTTTTGAATATCCTTCTTTTTTATATTGCTTGAATAACCGTTCATTTTCATTGTCAAGAAAATGTCCGATTTTTTCCATTACTGTTACAGTATCTGTTTTTTCTTTTGGGTGCTGACCTAATTCTACAAGCTGGTCAAAAAGCTCGTCCACATTGGTCAAATTGAAATTGCCGGCAACAACAAGATTACGTGTCATCCAATTATTCTGGCGTAAAAAAGGATGACAATTTTCAATCGCATTTCCGCCAAACGTTCCATACCTAAGATGCCCTAAAAATAATTCGCCGGTATATGCAAGATTTTTTTAAGCCATTCTGCATCCTTTAATTTTTCCGGATTATTCTTATGAACTTCTTCAAATTGTGAATTTACAATTGAAAATATCTTTTTGATTGCACTGCTACCTACCTCCCTGTTCCTATTGATATAAGGAGTTCCCGGCTCTACATTAAATTTTATATTTGCAACACCTGCACCATCCTGACCACGATTGTGCTGCTTTTCCATAAGCAAATACAATTTATTTATTCCATATA
>CAIQBY010000082.1 GCA_903870175.1 uncultured Bacteroidota bacterium | reverse complement strand
TTAATGTGCTTTGTATTTATTTTGTTTCCATAGTTATGGATTAAAATAAAAAAGGGTTTCAAATCTTTATAATTTGAAACCTTTGATTTTGTTGCTCTCCCTGCTGGACTTGAACCAGCGACCCTCTGATTAACAGTCAGATGCTCTAACCAACTGAGCTAAGGAAGAATGACCTTTTTTAAAAAGGAGTGCGAAAGTACTATTTTCTATCCAAATATACAATATATTTGTGCAAAAAATTTAAAATAAATATATTTATGAGTTTACTTGTTGTAGGAACTGTTGCTTTTGATGCTATAGAAACTCCTTTCGGAAAAACCGATAAAATCCTTGGCGGAGCAGCTACCTATATAGGTTTGGCGGCTTCCTATTATACCAAAAATATCAATATTGTGTCTGTTGTAGGCGGCGATTTTCCAAAAGAAAATATCGACCTTCTAAATCGTCATCATATTAATACCGATGGATTACAAATAATAAAAGAAGGAAAAACTTTCTTTTGGTCAGGCAAATATCATAATGATATGAACAGCCGCGACACTTTGGTTACCGAATTGAATGTTTTAGAGACATTTAATCCAATTGTTCCTGATTCCTATCAGGATTGTGAGTTCCTGATGTTGGGTAACTTAAGTCCGCAGGTGCAGTTGCAAGTATTGGCACAGTTGAAAACCCGCCCTAAATTAATAGTACTGGATACTATGAATTTCTGGATGGATATTGCTCTTGAAGATTTGAAAAAGATTATTTCTCAAGTAGATGTACTTGTTATTAATGATGGAGAAGCGCGTCAGCTTTCCGGAGAATATTCATTGGTAAAAGCTGCTCAGAAAATATTGAAAATGGGTATTAAATATCTGATAATTAAAAAAGGCGAACATGGAGCACTTTTATTTAATGACAATCAGGTATTTTTTGCGCCCGCATTACCTTTAGAAGAAGTATTTGACCCTACAGGTGCCGGTGATTCTTTTGCTGGCGGCTTCATAGGATATCTGGCTCATACCAAAGATATTTCGTTTGACAATATGAAACGTGCTATCATTTTTGGTTCTGCTACAGCGTCTTTCTGTGTTGAGAAATTCGGTACTGAGAATTTAGTTGGATTAACTCAAAAACAAGTGGATGATAGAGTTCAGGAGTTTATTGATTTAGTTCAGTTTGATATCGCGTTGGTTTAATATTTATTAAACCAATTATAAATAAAAACGTCCGGTAGAATTACCGGACGTTTTTTTGTTTTAGACCATCAATGATAATGCCTACAACCAACCCTTTTCAAATATATCTTTTGTATGATAGGTAATAATAATGTTCGCTCCTGCTCTTGCAAACGAATACATATTTTCCATAACAATTTTCTGTTCATCTATCCAGCCGTTCGCTGCAGCAGCCTTCACCATAGAATATTCACCCGAAACATTATAACATGCAATTGGTAAAAGCGTTGTCTGACGGAGATTGAAAATAACATCCATATAAGCCAAAGCCGGTTTCACCATTAATATATCTGCACCTTCGGCTTCATCAATAATACCTTCCGTCATCGATTCATTTCCGTTTCTATAATCCATCTGATACGATTTCCTGTCTCCCTTTTGAGGTGCAGAATTAGCAGCTTCGCGGAAAGGACCATAATAAGCAGATGCATACTTTATAGAATAAGACATTATTGCAGTATTCTCAAATCCGTTTTTGTCAAGCAAATCACGCATTGCAGAAATTCTTCCGTCCATCATATCCGATGGCGCCACCATATCGGCACCTGCTCTTGCGTGCGCCAATGCCATCTTTGCGAGCACCTCCACCGAAGAATCATTATGTACATAATCATTATGAATAATTCCGCAATGACCGTGAGTAGTGTAAGCGCAAACGCAAATGTCAGTTATCACATAAATGCTGTCACCGAACTTTTCCTTCAAAGCCGTAACCGCTTTTGCAACCACAGAATTAGTACTGAAAGATGAACTCGCGTCTTCCGTTTTATCTTCACCAACTCCAAATAATAATATCTTGTTGATGCCAATTTTTAAACCTTTTTCAACATCTTTTAAAAGTTCATCCACCGAATAGTGATTAACTCCCGGCATAGCATCAATCGGATGAACAACATTTTTTCCAGGCACTACAAAATAGGGATAGATAAACATATTCTTTGAAAGCCTTGTTTCCGCAACCATCTCTCTGATGATCGGATTTTTTCTTAATCTTCTTGGTCTCTGTATCATTTTATTAGTTTTTTAAATTCCGAAAACCGCTTCTGCCAACCCTGATTCATCAAATGAAACAGGCAACACACTGTTTTCAACTCCTTTTTCTATTAATTTCTTTTCTGTTGATTTTCCTATTGCAATTACTTTTTGAGTAGCGTTTATTTTCCCTTTTTCAAAATAAGATTCTACGTTTGAAGGACTGGTAAACACAACTATTTCCACTTCCGGCATACTTGCATTTTCCTTTTTTACTGTTTCATAAACTACAATATCCGACAGTTTGCCTGCATCAGTAAATTGCTGTTGAATAGTTCGTAAACCTCCTTTAGCCTGCGGAAACAATACCGTTTCTTCGCCAACGGCTTTCGCGAATTTCTTCCCTACCACTTTTGTATCATTTATAGAACCAACAAAAGCTGCATTTCTATTGTGTTTTTTTAATTCTAATTCTGTTGACTTGCCGATAACACCAAACTTTGTTTTCGGTTTTAGTTCAGGATTTTGATTAAAGAAATGCTCAATCGCATTTCCGCTTGCAAAAAATACCCAATCCGTTTGTGGAACATTAGCAATTGCAACAGGTTTAATTTCTATAAACGAAACTCCCTGTACTTTATAACCATTACCTTCCAGAACATTTTTAAAGAAAGAATTCTCTTTTAAATCTCGTGTAATTAATACCGAAGTTCCTTTAATAGAATTTAATTTATTTACAATCTTCTCTGCAAACCCTTCATCAGTGAATGATTCAAAGTACAAACGTTTTGGCATTGTATTCCATGCATCCGACTTTGATGCCCAAACTTTGAACTTATTATCTTCTTTTATACAATAAATTCCCAAAGGCAACTGACAACCTCCATCAAATAAATTCAGTACTTTACGCTCTACACCTATTATATCTTCTACCTTTTCGGAATTTAACTTATTTATATATTCAAATAATTCATGATCGTCTTCTCTTATCTGCAATCCCAAAACACCTTGTGCAGGCGCAGGAATAAACTCCTTAGGATCCAACCTTACCACTTTAAATTCACTTAAATCAATACGCAAACGCTCAACACCGGCAGCGGCAAGCATAATGGCATCATATTTTTTATCAAGCAGTTTTTGAATGCGTGTAGGAACATTTCCTCGCAGCTCTTCAATTATAATATCATCTCTGAAAGCAAGCAACTGTGATTTTCTTCTTGCCGAAGAAGTACCCACTTTGGCGTTCTTTTTAAAAGAGAACTTAAGTCCGTTTTCAACCGCTTCTTTTCTTATCACAATTAATTCTGCTGCATCTTCACGTTCGGAAACAGCAGCAATCTTTAATCCTTCGGGAGATGTGGTGGGTAAATCTTTGTGTGAATGAACGGCAAGGTCAATCTCTTTTTTTAGTAACGCTTCTTCGATTTCCTTGGTGAAGAAACCTTTCCCTTCAAGTTTATCAAAACTTAAATTCTGAATAGCATCACCTTGAGTTGTTATTATTTTTAGTTCGGCAGTAAGTCCAAGCTTTTGAACTTTTCTTAATACATGATTTGCTTGCCACAAAGCTAAATCGCTTCCTCTGCTTCCTATAATTATTTTTCTGTTCATAAATTTTTTAAGTGTGCAAAGGTATCAAAAAAAGAAAAGCCCTTTCGGGCTTAATGTATTAATTCGCGGAGGCATTATCAAGCAAAATATCTTTAGCCATTTTCATCGGAACACTAATATATTTCTTTTCCATATAAGCTAATATTTTATCCAATACCTCTTTTGACTGAACATCCAAACTTGATAATTCAGATGCAAACAATTCATTAGCTACCCGACGGATTTCCTTTACTTTCTTTGGCACTTCACTCATTGCCTGCTCTACTTTCCGAGTTTTTAATATCTGTTTGAAATCATCAATATTGGCCTCAATAATTTCATTACAAGCTGTCAATTCCTGCTCTCTTGCAAGTAAATTTTCCTTTGCAACTTCCTGCAAATTATTTACTGCAATTAAGTTAACATCATAATTATTTAATATCTCAGCATCCAAATCATTTGGAATTGCTAAATCAATAACCACCTTTTTTGATTTGTCATTACCTACCAGACTCTTATAAATTTCAGGAGTAATGACACTTTCAGCAGCACCTGTGCAGGTTACAATAATATCAAAACCTTGTTTATAGTTTTTTAATTCGGTTAATGGATATGCTTTCCCTTTTAATTCATTTGCTAAAACTTCAGCATTAGCAAGCGTTCTGTTAAACACAGTAAAGTCAGAAAACTGATGTTTTTTCAAATACTTTGCCATAGTCGTATTAGTAACTCCGGAACCGATAATAATAAAACGGGCATCTAATTTCACATTCAACTCGCGAAGCCGTCGATAGGCAAGCGATACAACCGACACCGGATTCTTGGCAATATTTGTATGCGTGTAAACATCCTTTGCTGTTTCAATGGTTTTTTTAACTGCCAATCTTATTACGTCACCCGATACTCCTATTTGAGAACATTTATCATAAGCATTACGTACTTGCGTAATAATTTCTCTTTCTCCTACAACAAGCGAATCTATTGACGATGCAACATTAAATAAATGACGCAACGCATCATCGTTATCATAAACTGAAGCATTATTTACAGCCCAGTTTATATCTTCTGAAGTCCAATTGGTATTAAAAGCAGTGAAAAATTGTTTAAGGAAATCGACATTAACAACCGCTGATGTTATCAGCATAAACTCAACACGATTGCAAGTGGATAGATAATACAATTCATCCAGATTGGCATTTGTTTTCAAATAATTCAATCGTGATTCTAATGCGCTTTCTTCAATATGTAATTTCCCGATATCATTCAAATCGGTTGTTTTATGAGTAAAAGCAATTATTTTTATCCGTTGCATTCGTTTTTATTTTCGAACACAAAAATCCATTTAATTTAATTAGGGAATGTCATACTATTGTCAATCTTTTAAAAGTTGATGAATATCATATCCTTTATGTTAAGAGCTTTTAGCGATTAAAGGTGGAAATTTATTTAAAAGGAGATTCCACTTCTCTTTTAAATATTATAAATCTTATATAAGCAAAAAGGCTGCCTCGTATGTGAGACAGCCTTTTCTTTTTAAGCTTTTGCTTCTGCAGTAGCTATTTTCTTTTTTATACCTTCTGTGGTAATTGAACCCGGACGCTCCAATGGGTGTCCTAAAGCACGGTCCCATATTAATGAAGCCAATACACCAAGTGCGCGCGACACTCCAAATAACACAGTATAGAAATCATGTTCTACCATTCCGTAATGTGTCAATAATACACCAGAATGTGCATCTACATTAGGCCATGGGTTTTTAATTTTGCCTGTGCTTTCTAATATTGGCGGTGCTACTTTATAAATCATCTGTACTATTTCGCATAAATCATCCTCGCCTTTCGGTTTGATATATCTCAAGTAAAAATCCTGCTGAGCAGCAAAACGTGGGTCTGTTTTACGCAATACTGCGTGTCCATATCCAGGAACCACTTTGCCGTCTTCCAATGTTTTTTTAATGTAATCAGCTATTTGTTGTTCTGAAGGTTTTCCGCCACCCAATTCTCTTTCCAATTCTATTATCCAACTTAATACTTCCTGATTTGCCAAGCCATGCAAAGGACCGGCAAGTCCTGTCATACCGGCAGCAAATGCAAGATAAGGGTCACTAAGTGCCGAGCCTACAAGATGTGTAGCATGTGCCGAAACATTTCCTCCTTCATGATCAACATGGATTGTCATGTATAAACGCATCAACGCTTTCATGTCTTTCGAATCGTAACCCAGCATGTGAGCAAGGTTTGCTGCCCAATCCAATTTAGGATCCGGTTCAATATGAACTCCGTTTTTATATTTCCTTCTATAAATATATGCTGCAACACGCGGTAAACGTGCAATCAGATTCATTGAATCTTCGTACACATAATCCCAATAAACTTTTTTATTAATGCCTTTTTTATAAGCAGCGGCAAATACTGATTCTGTTTGCATCGCAAGAATTGCAATTACAAACTGTGTCATAGGGTGCGTCGATGCAGGCAATTCGTCCAATACATCAAATACATGTTTCGGAACAATAGCTCTGCGTGCCCAGTTATTTCCTAAATTATGAACATCTTCTTCTGATGGAAGTTCTCCTAACAGCATAAGATAGAAAATACCTTCCGGCAATGGTTCCGTGCCTTTCGGAGCTTTAGGAAGTTTCTCACGCAACTCCGGAATTGAATATCCTCTGAATCGAATTCCTTCTTCAGGATCCAGTTTTGAAGTTTCGGTAACCATACCTATCATACCCTTCATCCCTTGATATACCTGCGCTACGGTATATTCTCCTAATTTTACATCACCTTTGTCTTTGATGATTGCTTTTACTTCAGCCGCAGTAGTTTTGGCTTTCTCAGTAAATTTGTCTTTTAACGTATCCATGTTTATATAAATTTAATTTTGTTATTCGTATTTATCGTCTGCGAAATTAATCTCTTTTTACCATAAAAAAAATGATATTCACCCTTTTGTTATAAAATTATTTATTTCTTAACGTATTTAAAGTCTTTCCCCAGAAAACGAGCCGCTTCTCCCAACTGTTCTTCAATACGCAATAATTGATTGTATTTCGCCATTCTGTCCGAACGGGATGCAGAACCTGTTTTAATTTGTCCGCAACTTAGCGCCACAGCCAAATCAGCAATTGTTGAGTCCTCTGTTTCGCCCGAACGATGGCTCATTACTGATGTATAGGAATTGGTTTGTGCCAACTGAACAGCATCAATCGTTTCACTCAAGGTGCCAATTTGATTCACTTTTACAAGGATAGAATTAGCTACCCCTTTGTCAATCCCTTTCTGCAGGCGGTTCACATTCGTAACAAATAAATCATCGCCTACCAATTGTATTTTCCCTGCTGTCTTTTCAGTAATTAATTTCCAGCCTTTCCAATCGTCTTCTGCAAGACCATCTTCTATTGATACAATTGGATATTTTTTGGTCCAGTCTACCCAATAATCAACCATTTGAGCAGGTGTAAGCTTTTCTCCGCTTGATTTTTTGAAATGATAAACATTTTCTTTTTCAATATAAAACTCTGATGCAGCGGGGTCCAGGGCAATATAAATATCTTTCCCCGGCTTGTATCCTGCTTTTTCAATCGCTGTCAGCACAAATTCTATTGCTTCTTCATTCGATTTTAAATTAGGTGCAAATCCACCTTCATCACCCACATTAGTTGAATATCCCTTGTCTTTCAATACCTTTTTCAGATTATGAAATACCTCAGCCCCCATTCGCAAAGCATCCGAAAAAGTATTCGCTCCGGCAGGCATGATCATAAATTCCTGAAAATCGATGCTGTTATCGGCATGCGAACCGCCATTAATAATATTCATCATCGGAATTGGTAACAGACTTGCATTTACTCCGCCAACATAGCGGTACAAGGGCTGACGAGCTTCCTCGGCAGCTGCTCTTGCACACGCAAGTGAAACTCCAAGAATCGCATTCGCTCCCAAATTTCCTTTATTATCAGTGCCGTCAAGGGCAATCATCTTTTTATCAATCGCGTTCTGGTCATATATATAAACACCGTTTAATTCTTCCCTGATTACAGTATTTACATTATTTACAGCTTTCAGCACGCCTTTTCCCATGTACACATCTTTGTCACCATCACGCAATTCCACCGCTTCGTGCACTCCTGTGGAAGCTCCCGAAGGAACAGCAGCACGTCCCATAATTCCTGCATCTGTTATTACATCTACTTCTACTGTCGGATTTCCACGAGAATCCAATATTTGCCGTGCCTGTATACTAGCTATAAAACCCATAAAATATAAATTAATTAATGTTTAATATTAAAAGCCTTCAAAAGTAGAAATAAAACTTATGTGGGAAGTACAACTAATGAAAATAATATGCATTTCTTTTTTTGCAATTCTTATTTTCCGGTCCTTACTTTATCAAATCCTTTATTCCCCTGTAACCCTCCTCCATGAACAGCAACTATTGTTTTACCCTTCTCAAAATATCCTTTTTCAATCATATCATAAATCCCGAACATCATTTTCCCTTCATACACATAGTCAAGCGGAATTTCATTTTCTTTATTAAACCGCTCCACAAAACTGAATAATTCCGGATTTACTTTTGCATATCCTCCCAAATGATACGATTCTTCAATACTATAATTATCTTTTATCGGGTGATTAAATTTTCTTAACCATCCTTCCACTTCCTGTTTAATATAATTTTCTCCTTTTAAAATCTGAAACCCAATTGCTTTCTGATTCTCTTTCAACGAAAGAATAATTCCAGTTAAAGTTGCTCCGGTGCCGCACGAGCAACAAACATAATCAAAATCAACTAGAATACTTTTCGTGATTTCAGTGCAACCTTTTATTCCCAATTCATTTGCTCCACCTTCTGGTACCAGATAATAATTCGAAAATTTGTCAATTTGAAAATTTGAAAATGCGGGAATGTTTTTATTTTTATAATCTTTACGGGAAACATAAATTAATTCCATACCGCATTCCTTTGCAAATTTTAAAGTAGGATTCAATTCCGAATATTCTTCACCGCGGATAATGCCAATTGTTTTAAAACCATATTCTTTTCCCGCAGCAGCAGTAGCAGCAATATGGTTGGAAAATGCTCCTCCGAAAGTAAGTACAGTATCTTTGCCAAGTTTCTCTGCTTCCTGCAAATTATATTTCAGCTTATAAAGCTTATTTCCGCTGATGTCGGGATGATTTAAATCAAGGCGAAGAACAAACAAACGAACACCCTGTTTTTCAGTTGTTGTATCATTTACCATTTGCAATGGAATGGCAGCCGATTGAATTTTCATTCGGTAAAATTAGCTAATTTTGCCGACCATGAACGAGTTTTCAAACCAAAAACCATTGGAGTCCGACGAATTTTATTACAGCGAACAGGGTTACATTGTTTTCACCGAAAAATATCTTTTGAAACGCGGCTACTGTTGTCAGAACGGCTGCAAACACTGCCCGTATGGGTTCAATAAAAAAACGGGTAGAATAGAAAAGAAGAAATAATTGTTATTTTTTATTTGGGCGACCAACGTTCCTGCCATCCATCAAGTTCCTTCCCGCTTTTGCTCCAATCTTTTTATTCTTCCGAAAAAGAAGAATAAAAAGGATTTCCACGACAATCGGGCGCAGTTGCAAGGGTATCGCGGTCACTAAGCTTGTCGAAGTGCAAGTTTTCCGTACCAACACAAAAAAACATGACAGGTTTCAAAAACCTGTCATGTTTAATTCTCCTTAACAAAAACAATTTTCGACTTTTTCTTTTATCCCCAATCCTTTGATTCCTTCTATAATATTACATCTAACAAAATTGTTCGGAAAGATTTTCAAATCCGCATCATCCAATATTACAAACTTGTTTATCTTATCAATATTCTTTTCTAAATAACTTGCTATTTCTTTTTCTCTATTCCTTCCAAAATTAGGAGTTACATCTCTCGGACTTTTTATAACTCCATTATGTTTAAACAACTCATCCAACAATATTATATCATTATTATACATCAGCCGCCAATCCGAACTCAAAACTATTTCTGCATTTGTTTTTAAAAGTATTTCATTAAAAATAGCTACACAATCTTTGTCAAAGGGATATGCAAATAATTCATGATTTGGTTTTTGTGAACACTCTTCTGTCGCTATTACACCATCTATATCAAGTATTATTATATTCATATAATGTTAATGAATATCTTCAAAGGCTTTCAACAAAACCAATTTTGCAATGCTCCCCTTCTCACCAACAATTATAGCATTCTGATTATATTTATTCCCTAAAAGGATTGCTTCACTTTCAGAAATGCCAATTATTAAAACACTTTTTTCTGGCTCCCAACTTTTATCTGCTCCCTCTCCTTGTCCTAAAAAATAAGTATATCCAGCAATGTCTTTCAAAAGAGAATTAAATAAAATTTCATTTTCTTCATCAGTCAATTGATTACTATATGGATTCAAAGAAGTAATAAATGTCCATTCAATTACATTATGTTTATGTAAGAATTCGTCTAATTCTTTTGACCTCTTTTCAACTTCTATTACAATTGAAGGATTAAAAACAACATACATTGTAGTATTATAGGCATCTATATAGGTATTTTGTTTAGTATTATAATTCATAATTAGTCCATTCATTTAAAACAAATGTAAAATAAATTTGCAACTAATTAATTTTATTCCCTACCTTTGTACCCAATCATCAAGAACTCAGCAATGAGTACCAACCGAGCGAACGCTGCGGTGGTGAAGCGATGAGGGTCTTGCAGACCAAAACGTTCATAAGTTTCCCTGCAATTTTCCTACTCAATTTTCTGATGACAAAAATTTATTGTTTAACTAATAATTTGTCATTTTATGTCTTATTATCTTTTTACATCAGAGTCTGTCTCCGAAGGACACCCTGATAAAGTTGCCGACCAAATATCAGATGCTATTCTTGATAATTATTTAGCATTTGATGAAAATTCAAAAGTCGCTTGCGAAACTCTTGTAACCACAGGTCAAGTTGTTTTAGCAGAGAAATTAATTCCAAAGCAGAAATCAATGTTCAAAAAATTGTTCGCCAAACTATAAGCAATATTGGCTACAACAAAGGCGAATATTGTTTTGATGCAAACACTTGTGGAATTCTAACTTCCTTGCATCAGCAAAGTGAAGATATTAATCGAGGCGTTGTAAAAAAGAATCCAAAGCTTCAGGGAGCTGGCGACCAGGGAATAATGTTTGGTTATGCTACCAATGAAACCAAAACATTTATGCCCCTTCCTTTATATCTTTCACACTTGTTATTGATTGAACTTGCCAATATCAGAAAGGAAGGGAAGCTTATGACCTATTTGCATCCCATTACAAAAAAACAAGAATGTTATTTGCGTCCCGATGCAAAAAGTCAGGTTACTGTAAAGTATACTAAATCTCATCAGGCAATAGAAATAGATACAATTGTCCTTTCTACACAACACGATGAATTTTGCTTGCCAAAAAATAAAACTAAGGCGGAAATAAAAAAAGCAGAAGATAAGATGCTTACTAAAATAAAAGAAGATGTTCAAAATATTCTTATCCAAAAGGTCTTAAAACAACTCCCCGATAATTTGAAAAAATTATTCACTGACAAAACTAAATACATTCTCAACCCAACAGGGAAATTTGTTATTGGCGGACCGCATGGAGATTCAGGATTAACGGGAAGAAAAATAATAGTTGATACTTATGGAGGCAAGGGCGCACACGGTGGTGGAGCTTTTAGTGGAAAAGACCCTTCTAAAGTGGATAGGTCAGCTGCTTATGCAGCCAGACATCTTGCAAAAAATCTAGTTGCAGCAGGATTCTGCGAAAGAGTACTTATTCAATTATCTTATGCAATCGGTATTGCAAAACCTTGTAATGTTTTTGTTGATACATATAACACAAATAAAAGCAAATACAGCGATGAAGAAATTGCAGAAATTCTTTTTAACAAATTTGATTTATCACCTTATACAATTGAAAAACGTTTAGGATTAAAGAATCCAATCTATCTTCCTACAGCATCTTACGGACACTTTGGAAGAGAACCACAATTGAAAAGCATTACTTTTAAAAATAATCGAGAAGTAGAAAAAACTATTAAAGTAAAACTATTTAGTTGGGAAGAACTTGATTTAATTGATGAATTGAAAAAGACTTTAAAATAATTTCTAAAACAATGACAAAAACATTTGATAAACAAATTTGCGCCGAAACGAATTGTGATAATCCCAAAGAATGGGATTTAAAAGAATTCCATAAAAGTGTTAATGTAAAAGACTGGCGAGAACAAGTAAAAGCGACTTTATGTATTTCCTGTGTTGAAAATTTTGAATCTAATTTAAGTAACACAACAAAAATTGGTAATGGAGAATATGGTCAATCATTACACTATACATCTTTAAAAATACAAACAGAAAAGTATTTGAAAATAAATGGGTTCATTTAGCAAAAACAAATTTGTTTGATTTGAAATTACACAATTAAACTATCTCACAAATTATCAAAAAGTGTAGGTTTATAATAAAACGAATCCAAAACACTACTAAAATTTCCATTATATTTTAATAGCATAGATTTATCTCATTTATGATAAACTCTACAATTTGGGCAAATTTGTATAATTGTATTCATAGTTACTACATTTATTGATTATTATTAAATTTATAATTAATGCTTTTTACTTTTTTCTAAGTCATCGCCTATCTTATTGTTATGAGCCTTTACCTCATTTTCAAATGCCTTTTTACTTTTTTCTAAGTCCTCGTCTATCATTTTATTTATAGCAAATACAAAGCCTTTAAAATATGCTTTTAATATTATAATGATAGTTTCAATTATATCAAAAATAAAAGATACCACAAAATCTATTATCCACAATGCCCCAGCCAATATTACATTTATTATTATGGGTTTCATTAAAATCCATACAGGTACAATCCAAATAACTATTGACCAATAATAGTTGTGATTAATAAAATATAGAGCTATACCTATAGTAAAAGTAATAAACAAAAAAAACAATTTGTCTATAACTTCTAAATATTGTATTTTTAGATTATGTTTAAGATTTTTCATTTGATTAAGGTTTAATCCCCACAGTCGCGAGCGCTTTTCGCTCGTGACAATTATTCGGTGGCGTCCCGCCACTACACAATGCTATTCTTACCAACCGTAAAAGTAACATTTATTTTCCACCAATCATTTTCAACTCTGTGAATCTCTGCCATAAAAACCTTTCCTCTCTGTGAACCTCTGAGCCTCCTCCTTTTCCCTCTGTGTAACATAAAAAGTCGAAGGCTTCAATCATAATTGCAAATCAAAAATCTTATTTAATCCTAACAAATCCGCGTTCCAATCCTCCCCCCAAACAACAAAAAAAATCCCGCCATTTCTCAACAGCAGGATTCTTTCTAACTTTTAACTTTCTAACTTTTAACTAATTTACTAAACAACCGCCACCATCTCCACAACCATTTTCGTCACTTCACTGGCAGCAATACTCACAATTATTTTCTGATCCACATATCCCGGCACTTTAAATAAAATCGTCCAGTCGCCCACTTTCAAACTCATCAAAGCTAATAAACCTTTGCTGTCACTCTTGTTTAATTTCTGTTTCTTCACCTTTATATAATTCACCGTTTCAAAAGTAGCAATATTTATAAAAGGTTTTTTCGTAACACTGTCAATCATTACAGGCGTAGTACCTTGGTCACGTTTCCCTGTTGTTACAATCTTTTTCAATTTAATAAATGAAATAACAAATGCCGGAAATTTATTTTTAATAGCACCTCCAAGCAATCCTTCAACACAGATATATGTGTTTTCATTTTAGGCATCCATGTAGTTTTAAATTCCTTTTTTGCACCATCCACATCAGCTTTTGCACCTGCATAAGTTCCCAGATAACCGCTGAAAGTCGTTACTTCATCCGTTGCATCGCTCAAATCACTTGCCACATAATAGTCGGCAGCACTTGGATTATCAGTCAATACTTTAGCCAATAAAGTATTCAAATTAGTACAAATCCCTACAAAGTTTTCATCCTTTGTTCTCAATATTTTATTCTCAGTTGCATTCTGCATTTGTTTTTTCAAATCCTTCATGCCATTATCTTCCGCAAACGAAAAAGCATTTCCCGTTATCACGCCCCACATTCCCGAAGCCTTTAATTTAGAAGCATCTTTTTCTCCAGTAATCCCGCTGATGTCAGCATTAGCCCTTGCGGTTACAGCTGCTACAGTTATCAAATCACTGTTTAATAGTGTCGCTCTGTTTTGGTACACTGGTCGCATCCCCACAGGCGAAGGGTTTTTAGTGTTCAGCGTATCAATCCTTACCCATTGGTCATAATGATTGGTCGCACTCTGATTTAATCCTTTTTGTTTCATGATGTTTTAAATTTAAGTTAGTATTAATTAAAATTTAGTTTTTAGAATTTCTCATTCTTATTCCGGCACAAACATACAACCTCCTTTTTCCGAAACAGTCCCTGTTTAGGAAACTTTCAATTTAATTAAATAAACAATAAAGTTTTTCGGAAATGTACTTCACACAAAGGCTCCCTTCTCCTTTCTTCAAGGAGAAGGGTTGGGGATGAGGTCTATATAAACCTTCACGGAAATCTACTTCACACTCCGTCACCCTGAGCGGAGTCGAAGGGCAAGGAGAAGGGTTGGGGGTGAGGTCTATATGAACCTTTCCGGTAATTACCCTACTTCTTCCTATTATACTCCGTCCTCAAATCATTTGCTTTATTCGTCTTAATACAATTCTTCTTTTTATTGTCCTTAAAAGAAACATCCGAATCTTTCAAATCAATATTAAAATTCGCAGTGTTCGCAGTATCAAGTATGTTCTGAAAATTAAAACTATTTCGCCCATATTTCTCGGCTAATTTGTTCAACGATTCCATACCAATACTTTTTGCAATTTCCATTTTGTCTTCAATTTCCATAATTATATTTTTAAATGAATCAGCAATGTACCGATTCCCTTTCCAATATCTTCAACTGAAAAACCACAAACACATTATTCACAAAGCACTTCACACATTGGCACCCCTCCCCTCGTCACCCTGAGCGGAGTCGAAGGGCAAGAGGAGAGCCTGTCCCGTTTCTTCGGGAGGCAGGGGGTGAGGTCTCTTCCATCCCAGTTCAGTGATAGCCCAAAACACAACATCGCGAGTCAAAAACACATCATCGCGAGTCGGAAACACAACATCGCGAGTCAGAAACACAACATCGCGAGTCAAAAACACAACGTCGCGAGTCAGAAACACAACATCGCGAGTCAGAAACACATCATCGCGAGTCAGAAACGCAACGTCGCGAGTCAGAAACACAACGTCGCGAGTCAGAAACATTACATCGCGAGTCAGAAACACTCTTTTCGAGCTTGAAATCTACTCCCTGAATCAAAATTCCAAAATCCTTAATTAACCTTAAGCACTTCATCCAACAGAAATAGTACCTTTGCCCTTTCAAAAAAAACTTTAGCTATTTAATTAACCAATTGTCGATACGCATTGACCAATCAACAAATAAACTAATGAACCAATTAACTAACGAAGATTTTAAAAAACAAATACTGCAGGGAATTCCCGATGAATTGCCACCGGCAAAACCTTTTGATGCAACATTAAACCATGCACCCAAACGGAAAGATATACTCAATAAAGAAGAAAAGAAGCTGGCTATCCGGAATGCCTTACGCTACTTTAATAAAAAACATCATGCAGTTTTAGCCAAAGAATTTGCCAATGAATTAACAGAATACGGACGTATATATATGTATCGTTTCCGTCCCGATTATAAAATACATTCACGCCCAATTAATGATTATCCGCATAAATCAAAGCAGGCAGCGGCAATAATGCTGATGTTGCAAAATAATCTTGATTATGCTGTAGCACAGCATCCTCACGAATTGATTACCTATGGCGGCAATGGCGCAGTGTTTCAAAACTGGGCACAATATTTACTCACCATGAAATATCTTGCCGAGATGACCGATGAACAAACACTGGCAATGTATTCAGGACATCCAATGGGATTATTTCCTTCTCATAAAGATGCACCAAGAGTTGTTGTTACAAACGGTATGATGATTCCTAATTACAGCAAGCCCGATGATTGGGAAAAATTTAATGCACTCGGCGTCACTCAATACGGACAAATGACAGCAGGTTCTTTTATGTATATCGGTCCTCAGGGAATTGTGCACGGAACTACTATTACTGTGCTTAATGCAGGAAGGAAATTTGCCGGTGGCAAAGATGGTATGGCTGGCAAAGTGTTTGTTACTGCCGGTTTGGGAGGCATGAGCGGTGCGCAGGGAAAAGCTTCTGTAATTGCAGGCGCAATAGGTGTAATTGCTGAAGTAAACCCAAAAGCAATACAGACAAGACATTCGCAAGGTTGGGTAGATGAAGTATATGATGATTTAAATAAATTAATTGAACGTGTCGAAAAAGCAAGAACCGGAAAAGAAACTATTTCATTGGCATATCAAGGAAATATTGTTGACTTGTGGGAAACATTTGCAGAGAAAAAGATTAAAGTAGAATTAGGTTCCGACCAGACATCATTACATAATCCTTGGGCTGGTGGCTATTATCCGGTTGGCATTTCTTTTGAAGATGCTAAGAAAATGATGGCGGAGAATCCGGTTCAGTTTAAAAAGGAAGTTCAGAAAACGCTTGTACGCCATACTTCCGCAATAAATAAAATGACTGCAAACGGAATGTATTTCTTTGATTATGGAAATGCTTTTTTATTGGAAGCATCCCGTGCAGGTGCTGATATTATGAAACCGGATGGTACATTTAAATATCCTTCGTATGTTCAGGATATATTAGGTCCAATGTGTTTCGATTATGGGTTCGGGCCTTTCCGTTGGGTTTGCAGTTCCTGCGATGCAACCGATTTGGAAACTACTGATAAAATAGCTGCGGAAGTGCTGGAAGAAATAAATAAAACTGCTCCTGCAGAAATCAAACAGCAACTCGAAGATAATATCCGCTGGATAAAAGCTGCTCAACAAAATAAAATGGTGGTTGGCTCTCAAGCCCGCATATTATATGCTGATGCAGAAGGACGAATAAAAATTGCTGCCGCATTTAATAAAGCTATTAAAGAAGGAAAAATTTCTGCACCAGTTGTTTTAGGCCGCGACCATCACGATGTTTCCGGAACCGATTCTCCGTATCGCGAAACATCAAATATATACGATGGCTCCAGTTTCACTGCTGATATGGCGGTTCAGAATTTTGTGGGCGATGGATTCCGAGGAGCGACTTGGATATCATTACACAATGGCGGTGGTGTAGGCTGGGGAGAAGTTATCAATGGTGGATTTGGAATGGTATTGGATGGTACAGACGATAGCGACAGAAGATTAAAATCAATGTTGTTTTGGGATGTGAATAACGGAATAGCCCGTAGAAGTTGGGCAAGAAACGAAGAAGCACAGTTTGCAATTAAACGCGAAATGGAACGCAGTCCCGAATTAAAAGTAACATTGCCGAATATAGTTGATGATAATTTGTTGGAAGATTTATTTTAATACTTCCTACTCAACATAAGTAGGAGTATTGCAACTTTCTTTTCGCTTTGCAAATTCATATTTCAGCCCTACTCGCAATTCAAAGTCCTTGTTCAAAACATTTAATTCAGGAGAAATATATGCTGGCATTTGCTTAATATCAGGATTATAAAATGCCTCAACAAAAAACTTGATGTTATAATAATTTACAAACTCCAAACCTGCACCCACAGCAGGATTAACGTAGAAAGGTAAAAAATGTTTCACGATAACTGGTGATTCAGTAGATTGAATTAAATTATATTCAAGCCGTGGCCCCACTAAAACATAAGGGATAATACTATACATTTCATACCGTATTTTTATATAGTTATTCCAGCTTAAATATTGAAGTTTGTTCCCATAGTTCGCTTCCGGCTCCTTATCAACAGAGCCTTTCTGATTATATTGTATTTCCGTAACCCAACGAACATAATCGCGCGTAAAAAACTCTCCGAAAACAGATGCATTATAACCAAATACATAATGTTTTTCAGAAATAGCATCAGGATTTTTAAATATAAACTTTTGGTTAGCTGCTGTAACTCCTGCAGTTATTGCAATACTGTTAAATGTTTGCGCACTTGCATTCAAACTTATTGTGCATGTAACTAGTAAAAATAACTTCCTCATTTCATTTAATTTGTCGTTGCAAAATTAGCTTATTTATTCGTTCCGATAGCATAAATAAAGTCGTGCTATTCTAAGGACATTTATTTAGAATACTATAAATCTTTTTATGTACAAAGAAAAGAGAGTTTCTTTTTTATTCCTTCACCCTGTTTAATCCTAATGCTTTCAACATCCAATCAGGCAATGGTTTCAAAGCATCACGTTTTCTTAAATCAAGATACCAGCCTAGTTTTTTCATGATGGGAATTTTCTTTGTTTCCACAAATTCAATCAATGCGCCGTCAGGGTCTTCAATATAACTGAAGTGCCCTGCAGCTTCGCCCATATCAAACTTCTCACCGCTATCCACAGTAAATGGATGTCCTTTTTCGGCACATAATTGTTTCATCGCATTTTGATTGGTAATGTCGAAACACAAGTGAATAAAGCCCTGGTCGCCCCAAAAACGATTCTCGAATATTTTCTTTGGAGTGCGGTCATATACTTTCACCAATTCAATTTCACTGGCACCAAGTAATCTTGAAAATGCACCAACCCTTGGTTTACTATGTGTTAATAATACTCTGCGTACTTTATGGCTTCCACTTGGCAAATTCTTAAAATCGTCAAACATGCCTTCCTTATCATATTTCACCGTATCGTAACCTAAAATATCAGCATAAAATTTCTTCGAACGTTCAATATCACTAACCCCAATCATGCAACCTGCCGGTCCTCCAGTGAGTTGTTTGCCTTTCCCAAACCATGAATCACTTTTCACCACTTGAAATAAATTGTTCCAGAGGTCGCGCAAATAAAAGGTATCATTGCCGCCGGCATCCTTTGTTAATTCAGTAACAAGATTTACATTCTTTGATTTCAAATAATTGTATGAGCCCTTTACATCCAATGATTTCATCCGTGTACAATAAAACCCTAAATCACCCAATTGAATTTCAAAAGAACAAGGTTGAGGCACACGGCTTGTATATTGCCATATCTCGAAACCTCCTCCTCCTGCCATATTTATTGCAAGTATCGCATGCCTTTGATGTGGTTTCCCTCCTGTGTATGGCAACATTAAATTCGCTTCAGCAGCTTCTTCAAATATAGGAATATCCATTCCGAAATGCTGACGATACCATTTGAAAGCCTCATGTACATTTGGTATTCCTATTCCTATCTGTTGTATTCCTGCTATAGTTGGTTGGTTAGTCATTAGTTTATTTATTCATTAGTCTTTATGTAATCTGCACATCGCTCTATTCCTGCTTCTGCTTTCTAATTAATTTTGAAAAGAACTTGGGGAAGAAACGCTTTATCCAAACGGCTCTCAATTCATTACCTCCAATAAATATTTCTTCTTTATCTGTTTTAACAGCATGTATTATTTGTTTAGCACAGTCCTCAGCACTTGTCCCCTTCTCTGTACTTTCATCCATTTTATTATGTTTGCTACCATCACTCATCATCGCATTCACCGAAATATTAGTGCATATTTTACCAGGACAAACAATCAACACTTTAATATTATCATTAAATATTTCCATCCTCAACGATTCAAAGAACCCGTGTAAAGCATGTTTAGAAGCCGAGTAAGCTGAGCGGAGATAAAAACCAAACTTTCCGGAGATACTGCTTATAACAATAATATTTCCACTTTTTTGTTTGAGAAGAAAAGGTAATACAGATTTAGTTAAGGCAACAGTTCCAAAGAAATTCACTTCCATTATTTTCCTGTCAATGTCTATGGAAGTGTCCTTAACTAAAGACCTTTGGCTGAATCCACCATTATTAACCAGTATATCAATTCTTCCAAATTTTGCAATTACTTTATGGGTAAGTTCATCAATTGTTGATGTGTTTGCTAAATCAAGAGGCAACACTAAACAATTTTCTTCGGTAAGATTTAATGAAGTTTTAACACGTTGCAATTCATCAATTCTTCGGGCAGATAAAATAAGTTTTGCACCTTCTTTGGCAAATTCACAAGCTAATGCTTCTCCAATGCCAGATGATGCTCCGGTAATCCAGACTACTTTGTTTCCAATTGAACTCATTAACGGCAAAAGTAGCTTAATTTTTTATACTAACTTTGTCAATGTTATTTAAATATATGCTCAGAAAACTATTTTATATTTTAGTTTATTTATTTTTTACAGCATGTTCGGGTGAACAGGAAATTAAAATTCCGGATAATGTTTTATCAAAAGATAAGATGGCACAAGTGATGCTTGATCTTCATCTCATGGAGGCTTCAATGAACCTTACCGGAGGAAATCCCAACAAGATAGATTTGCCGGGAAGCAGTGTGCCGCTTAATATTGATGTGCTGAAGAAAAACAATATTACAAAGAAACAATTTGATGACAGCTTTTCGTTTTATACAAATAACCCCGAATTATTGTCTGAAGTTTATCAGAAAGTGTTGAATGAATTAAGTAAAATGCAGGCTGAGGTTTCGAATAAAAAATAAGCACCTACTTTTTATCTTTCAGGAACAAATTACACGTATCCTTTATTGCCTGTTCAACAGGAATGAATTTATAATCAGGAAATAATTTTCTTATTTTATCATTGGAGAAAAAACTTCTGCGATGTGCGGAACGTGCAGTTTCTTTGGTAACTAAAGGAGCCGCACCTGTTAAAATATGTCGTAATTTTTCTTCTCTCCATGCAAAAGAACTTAAAATCTTTCCGGCTTTTATATATGATTTTCTTTTATTAAATGATTTATGCATATAATCAAAGTATGTCCTGAAAGCAACATTCTCAGAATTTAATATATATCGCTGATTACTAATTTCGCTTTCCATTAATTTAATCATCAAGGCTGCAACATCCCTCACATCAACAAAACCATTTAATCCGTCGGTATAAAATTTTATTCCATTATACGCTTTGCTGAACATATTTGCACTGCTTTGCTGCCAGTTGCCGCCACCAATTATCACTGAAGGATTAACAATTATCATATTCAACCCTTCTTCTGAAGCACGCCATACTTCACGTTCAGCAGCATATTTACTTATTGCATAATTGGAATTGTCGGGTGAAGCTTTCCAAAATAAATCTTCAGTACACAATTCGTCATTCCTGTTTCTGCCAATGGTAGCAATGGAACTCACATGAAGAAATTTCCTTATCTTTTTCTCAACCGCCGCATTCACCATATTGGCAGTACCTTCGGCATTTATCCTCATCATTTCTTCTTCGTGTTTAGGTTCGAAAGAAACAATTGCTGCGCAATGATATACTTCCGAAATGCCTTCCATCACTTGCATTAAAGAATATACATCCAATAAATCGGCTTCTACCCATTCTACATTTTTCAGCAGTTCATCAACATTAGATGAGT
This sequence comes from uncultured Bacteroidota bacterium, assembly GCA_903870175.1. Classification (GTDB taxonomy): domain Bacteria; phylum Bacteroidota; class Bacteroidia; order 2-12-FULL-35-15; family 2-12-FULL-35-15; genus 2-12-FULL-35-15. Next base: position 2,220 of record CAIQBY010000082.1, on the reverse strand, counting down.
AATACGAGAATACTTTTTTTACATTGGAAATATTACTTGAATCCCGTTTGATTGCGCGTACCCGCTTTCCCGATTTGCATAAATCGTATAATAAATGAGAGCCTACCAGTCCCGTTCCGCCTGTAACTAAAATCAAAGTGAGTGCTTTATTAAGATTGCAAATTTATCTAATTAATCGAGAAGAATTAATGATAATGCAAATAAAGAAGAGATTTTTGATCTTGATTTTTATAACTGAACAGCTTTAATATAAATCCGTAGCTTCAATTAAATCAATGACATCATCTGTTTTATTGGTTCCCAATTTTTGTTTGCCTGTAGGGATTTCACTATTATTATGCTGTATATTATTGTCGCCGCCGCCAATACCGTTATTAATATCCACGGCATTATACATTTGCTGATTATTATATATGGATTTTGTTTTGCCAAATTTGAATACCATACCAAAGTTCAGGAACCCTCCTCCCTTTATATTTTCCGTGAAGTTCAAATCATACGGATTTACAACATTTGCCTTGCTCTTGGTGGGGAAAAATTCAATGGTATTTCCCGTTGTTATCCCTGCACTAACATAAAAACTAAATATTCTTGTTGGTAAAATATCTACTCTTGTACCTAACAGGAACTCTGTTCTTCCAAAATAAAGTTTCTTATTATCATTAATAGCTCCCAAAGCCAAGGAATCGTGGTTGGAAAAAGTATAGAAACCTCCCTGCGGCTTTGCATAAACACTGGTACGGACATATTTACCCACAGGAATATTTAATGTCATGCTCCTTGGAAACTGGAAACTAAAGTTTGTTTTATCCAGCCTGCCCAGTCTAAAACCGATATACGGCAGGTTATACAGATTGCCATATAAAAAAGAACGGGTGAATCCAAAACGCAAACTGAAATTTTCGTTGACAGCTAAATTATAAACAAAAGTGGTTGAGAATCTCAGTATAGCAGTATTTTTATACCCATTATCTTTTGTAATAAATGGTGCAAATTCAAGAAAAAACAGACTCTTCTTTCCATTATTATACAAGCCTCTGAAACCGAGAAAGTCTTTGGATAATGTATGTTTGCTGATGCCTCCGAAATCCACATAAAGATTATTAATTCCTCCGGAGAGCAAAAAATGTACGTTCTTTATTATTGTACTATCCTTATTATAATAATCTTTAGTGATCACGGGAACATTGAATCCCAAGGCAAGCTGACTGATTTTATAGGTTTTAAGTTTTTGGGATACCTTATTAATAGTATCCAACGTGCGCATACCTGGCGAATATGAATCGAGATAAATAGTATTGCTGAAATAATGTTTGGGAAGTTTTATTGGTTTAGAAGCAATGCTATCCAACGCAAAAAGCCTTGCAGTATTTATTACAAAGCTTAAAATAATGAAACAAAACCATTTTCTTTTACTCACAATCAGTTATCCTTGATAGATTTAATTATCTCTTTCTTAAAATCCTCCTCCGCTCTTCGTACCGCTGCCACTTGTTTTACAGGCAATATCTTTTTAAATTTATCGTAATAGACTTTATATAATTCGTATTCCTTTTGTTTTAAAGTCAGTTCGGCATTCAGGTATTCATCCGCCTCTTTATCGGTTTGGAAATTATAGTTTGTGCTGGAATTATACTTCAATCTGAATGTTTTTCTTACAGCATCCAGTTTATCATTCATCTCATTATAAAGCGGCCAGAAAGCCTGTGCTTCCTTTGAAGTAAAGTTTACACGGTTATTAATAAATGCAGTTCTCAATGCATCAATTTTGTCACGCTTCGCATCTGTCTGTCCATTTGAAATACAAATAAAACATACTATAAATGCCATCAGCAAAATAAATTTGCTGTAAATATTTAATATGGAAACTCTTTTAATCAATTTACTTTTTATTCTTTTTTTCAGTTACCGAATCAGTCGTCTTTCCTTTTGATATCTGTTCATCCAACTTATCTACGTCCACCATATCATACAGATTATCATCATCCATTTCTCGAATCGTATGTTCATTAAGCATCTCCTTTTTTTCGAGACAAGCCAGTGTTTTACAATCGCCGTCTGTACCAGAAGTATTTTTATTCTTAAAATAAAAAACAGTGGAAATGCCTGTGATTACTACTATTCCGAAAGAAATAACGAACTTCGGATTTATTATTGAAAATATAAATTTCTCTATTAAAGATACCCGTGTATTATTTTTGCCTGCTATTCTCTCTTTAA
>CAIQBY010000081.1 GCA_903870175.1 uncultured Bacteroidota bacterium | reverse complement strand
GTATGCTTCAAACTTTTTTAAAAGGGGCATTGCTTTATCAATATCTCCATTTTCGACCAGTTTAGTAGCATAATCCATTTTAAGAAAATAATTGGAAGGATGTTTATCCATCGCTTCATTATATTCTTCATTAAAAGTTTTGTAATGTTTAGCTCCATACGCAGTTTCGGCATATAACCATTGTATGCCAAAATCATCGGGATGCGATTGATGCAGTGTATTAAGAAACTTTGCAGCCTTTTTATATTGCCATGTATTTACAAGATAATGGGCATATTCAAGCGAATCATCCGTTATTATTCCTTTCATAAATTGTGCAAGTTTATATGCTGATTTAAAATCAGTACTTGCGGAATCATATATTTTATAGGAATTTAAAGCAGTCAATGCTTTATTGGCATTACCTAGTTCTAATAGTTTATTTGCATAATCAAGTTTAAGATAATAGTTAGATGGAAATTTATGTATTGTCTGCGAATAGATTGTATTGAATACACTGTAATGTTTTGCGTAGTATGCATTTTGGCCATAAAGCCAGGCACTATTCAAATCAGCAAGATGCGCATGATATAATACCTTTGCTACCTGCCCAGCTTTTTTGAATTCATATTTGCTCATCAGCCTTTTTACATAAGCTATAGTATCCTTTTCCCCTTTTTCATTGTAATAGGGAATTTTTGAATAAGCCAATTTCAAATCCGTACTTGCTGCATCGTATTGTTTATACATTTCCAAAATAGGCAATGCTTTATCTACCTCACCAATGTCAGATAACTTAATTGCATAATCAAGTTTAAGATAATAGTTGGAAGGAAATTTCTGAAGTGCATTTGAATAAACGCTCTCAAACAATTTATAATGTTTCGCCTCATAAGCCGATTGGCCATAAAGCCAGAGAATATTCAAATCATCGGGATGGGCAGTTGCCAAAGACGATAATACCTTCTCCGCTTTTTTAAATTCACCTGATTGTAATAATGTTTTTGCATAGTTTAAAGTATCGGTTATATCAGATGCTTGAATGTTCTTGAAAAAGATATTAAGTAAAATGATGAACACCCATTTAATTTGAAAACTAAAAACCGTATGGTAAATACTAATTATATTCTTCCCTTTATTATTTATGGAATGGCTGTTTTTTTCTATTCTATTCTTTCCTCTTTTGACTTCTCTCATTATAAATTACTCCAATTAATTTTCAGGCTATTTTAGATATAATTCTGAAATTAATGTAAATCTATTAAGTATTTCTTTATGAGAAATCCATTATAATCAATTTGCGATAAACGAATCTTATTTATGGTAATTTATGCTTTGTGAAATTTGAAGAATAGTTAAGCGGTATTTTCTTCTTACTTCATAAGAATAATTTGAAGTGGGATAAAATCATCATAATGATTTCTACTGCCTTATCCTTGAATTAATTTTGCAATTGCAAAAGCAAAACCAGCCGCTAATGCACCAATAACAGCTACTTTAAGTGCTCCATATATTGGATTCATTCCGGTGAGTTTGGATTTAAAGTATCCGAAAATCAATAAACTTATTATGGCAAGAATTGCAGAAAGTTTTAATCCCATTATTCCATCGCTCACAAAAAAGTAGGGTGATAAAGGAACTAATCCACCAACTACATATGCTGCACCAATATTAAAGGCTGATTTGCCTGCACGTTTTGGGTCAGGCTTGTCCAAACCCAATTCATGCTTCATCATAAAATTAACCCAGCGGTCATCGTCTTTTATTATTTCCAAAGTAGCCTTTTCCTGCACTTCTTCACTTAAGCCAAGTTCTGCGAAAAAATCTTTCACTTCCTGTTTTTCAATATGCGGAAGTTCTTTTATTTCATCGTATTCACGTTTCAACTCACTGTTATAATGATCCTGTTCTGTTTTCCCTGCAAGGTATCCACCAAGTCCCATAGCTATGGAACCTGCTGCTATTTCAGCTATTCCTGCAATCACTATTAAATGTACATCTTTGACAGCACCGCTCAATCCGGCTGCCAATGCAAATGGAACAGTTAATCCATCACTCATTCCAATAACAATATCCATTAAAGTTTCGGAGCTGGTGAGATGATGTTCGGTGTGGTGAAGATGAGTATCCATATTTTTTATTTTAATAGTTTAGTGATCAATCCTTGTTACATTCATGAATCCAATAACTCTTATTCGTTTTAGTGGCTCCGGCGGGAATCGAACCCACATCAAAACCCCTAATTACAAAATAGATAAAACGTTTAAATAAATGAGATAAATAATCAGATAGATGTCATCGTTGACGAGAGACCCAGTTATGTGCACCTATAATTACAGTTAAACGCTCTGATCAGAGAGAAAATAATAATATAGTCCTTACTTAGTTTCACGACAGAAGTTCCAATGATCAAAATAGTAGCCGCAGTACTCTTAATCTTTACTTTTCCATTGGCGTACGGGTCTTGTTTAATGTTGAACGAGAATGCATTTCTTAAACTCAGCGAAATAATCAGCGCACCCGTCTCGACGGTCCATGGGGATTAGCATCGCGTCGAGCTCTTCTTTAGAGTGAGTCTTAGGAGCGAAGACGTCGTCTGGAATTGCACCGTGATAATAGAAGAATGCCATTTATAATTATTAATATTATACTTCTTCAACCAAAGTTTTGAAGATTGGGGTTTTGGGGTTTTGGGG
>CAIQBY010000080.1 GCA_903870175.1 uncultured Bacteroidota bacterium | reverse complement strand
CTATTCCGATGTATGTCGGGATAGATCCCATGGGTTGCGTTAGTAACCATGTTGTTAACTTCGAAGGTTGTAATAGAAGTAGTAATTACAAAGACGTTTGTGATTACTTAACTTATTACAACGAGTAAATTCTAGATAAGTGGAGACGTTTGCTGTCTACGAATTTTACTCCCTCTTTCATAGTTACTTCGTGGCTACCAACAGAAAAAACACTAGGGTTTATTTTAAACCCAATTTGGATTACCCAATTCTAATGCAAATTGCTTTAGATTACTAGATCTGTAGGATGAACTACATATAAATCTTACAGTATCTGGCATTAGTTACGTGATTTTCAGGTTATTTTAACTAGAAAGTCTACGCAGCGAGAAATTCTAGGATATGATTTTTATTAATCAAATCTAATTTAATACGCATTAGATTATCCAATGAATTCTAGACAATCGAACAGATTTTGTCGAAGAGTTATCCCATGGAGGATTTATCCACATAGGTGAAGCACTTAATTAGAATTGTAATATCAAAACAGTCTATATTAAACTCACCGCAGAGGAACTCTGTTAACAGTGTTATTTATCAGTAACACTGGCAGTATGGAGATGTATTTAATTCCACCGATATGTGTACTAATCAATTAGTTTGCTGATAAATGCAATCTGATAAAAGGAGAGGGAAACATATTAGGGTATATTACTAAAAGGATTTATTATTAGAAAATATAAGTTCTTAGAGAAATATACTATTGTTTTAACCAAAATTTTTGGGATGACCATTTTGAGCTTTATTTATATACATTTTATAGTAGTAAAAAAAGTGCGAATAAACCATGATTACTACTCGAGTTTGATACTAATCGGGTGATATTATTGTGGTTACTACTCGAGTCTGATAATTTAAATTATCCACCGATAGAGGCACAATATTTTATGGGGTCCAATGTATCTATGATAAATTGTCTACGGATTGACAACTTTTATGATTTCTAATAAAGGGTAAGGTTAGTTAGGGATATTGCAAATAATGAAAGTTCTCGATAACGATAAGATACTACGCTGAAACAATTTCATTACATATCCAAAACTAACCGGACACTTACGTTAGATGTTATAGAGTTAAAATCCCACTGATACTTAACTTAAAAAATTTGTTACAACATTTGTTACAAATAATATAATAAATTTTTTATTGTAAGTATCAATGGGGTTTATAACTACTAAGGATAAAACATTCCAATAGACGGCTTTGGGGTTGCACTTTATACTAAGCATAAATCATTACAATAGACGGCTTTGGGGTTGCACTTTAAATGTTTTCGGCTTGACTTATTTATTTATTACATATACTTTCATTTAATATACGCTGCGAACGTATATTAAATAATTTTTTAGTAATTCACTAATTATACAAATATATACATTATATATAGATAAGCACATGTCGCAAACAAAAACAAATCTTGCTAGAAGTATTAAAATGTCGGCATTAAAAAAGGGTAGAAACCATCGGTATTATGAATTACGAAAAATGACTCTAAATAATAATACAAGTGAAATAAAAGTAGAAGAAAAACATTGTTTTTTAAACCTGATGCATGATTTTTCTTATGAAGAGAATAATGATGAAAAGTTATGTAAACAAAGCCAAACGTTGCCAGATTCACAAACCAAATCTCTAAAGAGAAAAATAGTGAACCAAAATTATAGAAATAAAATAAAAAAAGAGGAAAAAGATTTTTCTCTACATCAAACGATGCATGAAATAAGTGACAAAGTTAATTGTTTAAATCATGACACCACTGATTTAGACATCATAAAGTATGAAATACAGGATGAATTAAATGCAATGCTTGACGATATTCAACATATCAATTTACCTGTCTTAAGGTTAATTGGAGGTGCTGATGAAAGGGTTATCCGTAATAGGGTGGCGAGACGAATTATTAGAGAACAAGCAATGAATAATATTGGTATAGCTACTAGATGTAATATAGATACATTTAATGAAACAGCTATACAACCATATAGATTAGGTCAGCCAAATTCAAATGGATTGCCGACTAATCATTGTGCGCATTGTGATGCGTTATATTGGGATGAGGAAAAAAACACAAACAATGTTTATACGAAATGTTGCAATGCAGGAAAAACAAAAATTACTAATATTCATACGCCACCTGAATTATTAGCAAATTTATTCCAGCTTAGAGAAACCGAAAAGTCAAAAAGGTTTTTTAAAAATTCGAGAGGATTTAATACATCCGTATCGTTTGCTTCGACAAAAGTTAATGATTATCATTTTAAAACCCCGGGTGTACCCACCATGAGAATAAATGGTCAAATTTCTCATGTTTACGGTCCAGTTATCCCTAACACTAATAATGAACCTCTTTGCATGCAGTGTTTTTTTACCGAGGGAGATATTCCAAATAATTATTTGGAATCGGATGATGATAAGCTGTTGCTGTACGATATAAGAAGATGTATATCCGAAGTTTCCCCAATTGTACGCACAATACGGGCCCATATGGATCGCGTTAGAACGTTAAACAATGAAACACCAAACTTTAAAATAAAGCTTGGAAATAAACCGTCTCCCACTAATGACCCTAGACTATATGTTTTACCGGAAGATCATCAACTAGCAATAGTAATACTAGACGATGACACTTTAATTGATCTTAATTTAATTAAAAAAAATCGGGAGATAGTTATCGAATCCCATAATGCCCAATTAAAAAGTATTCCAAGTAATATGCCGGCTTACGATCCCATGTCGTATGCAATGCTATTCCCGTATGGGGAACCGGGTTGGACCCTTAACATACCAGAGTTTGATCCAGTAAATAATGTGAATACTCATAAACATATTTCTACACAGAAATATTATGAGCATAGATTACATTTTAGGGATCCTATTCAATCCCCAAATATAATTCGGGATTCGATACTACATGCCGGACTATTGAGTCATCAATACATAATTGATAGCTGGGTAAAAACTGAAGAAAACAGATTAACTTGGATTTTCCATAACCAAGATAAAATAAGAGCTGATGTTTATCAAGGAATGGCTGATGCAATAAATCGAGGTGACACAGAGGGTGCTACCATTGGGAGAAAGATAATTCTACCATCATCTCATATAGGCTCACCAAGATATATGCATCAAGAGTATCAAGATGCGATGGCAGTGGTCCAAAAATGTGGAAAGCCGGATTTATTTATTACTATGACATGTAATCCTAATTGGGAAGAAATAAAGAATAATTTGAAATATGGAGAAGTAGCTGCACAAAGGCCAGATCTCACTGGCAGAGTTTTCAATATGAAATTGAAAAATCTACTGAAAGAAATAGTACATGACCAAATTTTTGGACAAGTAATAGCTCACTTGCATGTAGTAGAATTCCAAAAAAGAGGGTTACCACATGCGCACATTTTAATCATATTAGGGGAAAATGATAAAATACATACAGTCGACCAATACGATAATGTAGTATGTGCTGAAATACCCAATCAAGTAACACAACCCAGGTTATATGCAATAGTAACTAGGAATATGGTCCATGGACCATGCGGAAAAACGACAAAGTGTCCTTGCGAATTATCATCGCAAACTCCAGGCGTATGTCGATTTAATTATCCATTCGCATATAAAGAGCATACGGAAGACACTGAAGATTCGTATCCTTTATATCGCAGAAGACAACAACACGAAAGGCATTTTATGGTTAGGGAAAACAATATTACTAACGAATGGATATCGCCATATAACCCGTATTTATCCTTAAGATATGAATGTCATATTAACGTTGAAATATGTGCTTCGATTTCAGCGGTTAAATACCTTTATAAATATGTTTATAAAGGACCAGATATGACAATGGTAAGGTTGGAAGAAGAAGGTGATGCTGTTATCGTTAACGAAATTACCAATTTCATTAATGCACGATATGTTACAGCTAACGAGTCAATTTGGAGACTTTTTAGCTTCGTGTTATCAAATATGAGCCCATGCGTAATTCGACTACCAGTACATCTAGAGAATATGCAAAATATTTCTTATAATGAAGGAAATTTATTACATGCATTAGAGAATGCAAAAGATACTCCATTAATGGGATATTTTAAAAAAGTAACTTCAGACTATGATGCTGCTATCCAAGATCAAATGCCGCGGGCAAGAGATCTAACGTATAACAACTTTTGTGATGCGTACACCTGGGTAAAAAGTACAGGTACTTGGAAAAGAAGAGTAAAAAAGGGGTACCAAGTTGGAAGGATGTATAGTGTTTTCCCGTCAGCCGGGGATAAATACTACTTAAGAATTCTTCTTTGTCAAGTAAAGGGTGCAAAATCATTTCGTGATCTACGTTCATATGAAAATGTCGTATATGATACAAATAGAGCTGCGTGTTTAGCAAGGGGACTATTACAAGATGATGAAGAATGGAGATTATGCATAAGAGATGCGGCAGTATTTAGAATGCCATCCCAATTAAGATCTTTATTCACATATATTTTACGTGAAAACAGTCCATTAAATCCAGCCGCATTGTTTGAAGAGTTTAAAAAAGATCTCTCTGAAGATTTTTGTCATCAAAGAGACCCGATTACTCATAGATTCGATGATAGTGATTTTAATGAATGCTTATGGACGCTAGACTCTATTTTAAAAATGCTTCCAGCGTCAAATGGGGGTAATGAATTTTACGGGTTGCCAGCACCAAATCCTACCATACCGAGAAGAACACGAAATATAAATTTAGCCACGCCATTGGCACAGGAAATTAATAGATGTAACCAATTTGATAGTTTACAGGAAATCCTCAATAATGGTATGGAAAATTTTAACCGAGACCAAAGAAATTGTTTTGATATAATAATATCATCCATTGAACCTAATTATATGAGTAAAAAAATATTTTTTATAGATGCTATTGGGGGTACGGGAAAGACATACCTCCTTAATATTTTATTAGCATATTTTAGGTCGCGGGAAATTTTATGTGTAGCCACAGCATCATCAGGAATTGCTGCAACTCTTCTACAAGGAGGGTCTACAGCTCATAGTCAATTTAAAATTCCTATTCCTCTAATGCCAGAAAGTACATGCTCTATTTCTAGACAGTCTGATATGGGGAAATTTCTTATACTGGCCAAAGTCATTGTATGGGATGAGGCATTTATGTCACATAAAAATAATATTTTGGTGGTCGATAAATTATTAAAAGATTTGACAGGTAACAAAGAAGAGTTATTTGGTGGGAAAATTGTTATACTATCTGGGGACCCAAGACAAACTTTACCCATAATCAAACATGGTTCTAAAGCACAAGTGATTTATAGTTGCATTAAATTCTGTCCGATGATTTGGTCTAATTGTACTAAATTAACCCTTACTATTAATGAAAGGATAAGAAGAAACGGAAACGGCCTCCGCGAACAGGAGTTCGCAGCTTTTATTCTTGACGTTGGTAATAACAGCCACACATTACCAAGAATAATAAGTGATGATAACACAAAACATATTATACAAATTCCATCGAATATTTGTCCAATAAACTTAAATTTAAATACTTTAATTGATGAAATTTATCCCCAACTAAATTTAGGAATCATACCGGTTGAGTCCGCAATATTAACGCCAAAAAATAAAGAGGTTGATCACATAAATGAAAAAGCATTGGATATTTTCACGGGTGAAATACTACAATTGCTAAGTGCTGATACAGTTTTCAATAATGAAAATCTGCCAGATCCTTTGTACCCAATTGAATTTATTAACTCGATTAATATTAATGGGATACCTTTGCATAATTTAAAAGTGAAACTTGGGGCTCCATTAATGCTTCTAAGAAATTTGGACATAACAAAAGGATTATGCAATGGGACTAGAATGACCCTGATAAGTGTTACAAATAATGTCTTGCGAGTTCGATTAATAAATGGGTCCCATTCAGGAAATGAAGCTTTTATTCCTAGAATAGAATTGTCACCGGCTGATAACGCACTACCGTTCAAACTAAAGCGTAGGCAATTCCCAGTAAGATTGTGTTTCGGTATGACAATAAACAAAGCTCAAGGACAGAGTATGCAAAACCTAGGGGTTTATTTGCCAAATCCTGTTTTCGGACATGGTCAATTATACGTAGCAATAAGTAGAGCAGGTCTTCCGGATAAAACAAAAGTTTTGATTACGCAGGTTAATGGAATACAGGGAGAATTCGATAATTACATAGGAACTTTCACAGAAAATGTTGTGTATTCTGAAGTTTTAGTAAATAATTAATTTTGTGCTTATTATTTATATATATTTTATTACTATGTTGTGTATTCTGAAGTTTTAGTAAATAATTAATTTTGTGCTTATTATTTATATATATTTT
>CAIQBY010000079.1 GCA_903870175.1 uncultured Bacteroidota bacterium | reverse complement strand
TTCATTTATTGTATTTCCAATTAAGCCATAAGCAGCAAATTCCCATTCTGCTTCTGTCGGTAGCCTGTAACGTGGCAGGAAAATACCATCTTCCATTCTAACTAAACGGTCACCACCATTTGGATCTTTTGAAGGAATTGGTGAAACAACTGTTCCTTGCCATTTACCAGCAAGATATTCGTCTGTATTGAAATAATCATTTTCAGTAGGAGTTGGTGCCATACCTAAAATACCTTCTCTTATTAAAATAAACTCGTTTACACGATCAGTTCGCCAGGCACAAAAATCATTTGCTTGCAGCCAGTTGATACCAACCACAGGATAATCTCTATAAGCCGGATGACGTAAGTAGTATTCAACATAAGGTTCGTTAAATGCTAAGCGGTCGCGCCAAACTAAAGTATCAGGCATAGCTTTTTTTACCACATCAGGAAAGTTTGCATTAAATACACGGGCAGTCCAATGCAAATATTCCAAATAATCCAGATTACGAACTTCGGTTTCGTCCATATAAAAAGAAGAAACAGTTACTCGTCTTGGAATAGCATTCCAATCGTAAGTTACGTCCTGTTCAGCTCTGCCCATGGTAAAAGTACCGCCTTCAATTAATACCAAACCAGGACCTGTTTCCTGTTCTTCATAAGCAGGAACGTCAAAACCTCCATTTTTGGGATTGTTATATTCCCAAGCTGTTACCGGAGATCTTTCTTTACCACATGAAGCAAGAGATACTATCCCGGTGATCAAAGCTATTTTCGATAAATTTTTCATTTTTTGTTTAATTAAACTATTTTTTAAGTAATGTTTTTAGAATGCCGGACAATTTACTGTTCTGATTTTTTTCTTTTTAGGTTTACAGTGTAACACAAGTGAGCAGGAAATTTCATGAGATCCAGCAGTTGCATTTGTTAATTTAGATACTGTAATATCATAGCTGTATCCAATTTTAAAATGTGGCTGCTGAAAACCAACTAAAGCTATAAATGCATCCTGATTACGATACCATAATCCTCCTACGATTGAGCCTTTGGTAGCATATAGTCCAAGGTTAAGCTGTTGAAAATTCCCCTGCTTCTGATACAAAATATTTGGTGAAATTGTGACTTCATTTCTTTTATCTCCAATTTGAAATAATGCGCCAACATGTCCTGTAATTTTCATTGGCAACTGACTGGTTCCTATAAATCCTTCATTAGGCTGTGTTAAATGGTTGGCAGCAAAACCGAAATAAAAACGTTTTGTGTATCCGAAAATACCGGCAGAAAAATCGGCATACGTTACTTTTGATTTTCCGGGAACCTCTCTTGTATTATATACGAAACCCATTCTTTCGTCAATCATATCGCCAAAAGTAAGTTTACTCCAGTCAATGCTTTTTTCGAAATAAGATGCTTCCAATCCAAATCGTAACGAAAATTTACGGTTTACATTAAGCAGGTACGAATACATTCCGCTTGCATTAAATGTAGTTAATGTGCCTTGTCCTGCTCTGTCATCATAAACCAGAAATCCTAAACCACCTTTGATAGCATCAATATGCTGATCATAAGAGGCGGAATAAGTAACATAGGTTCCTGAAATACCCGGCCATTGATTTCGATAGTTTAAGTTAAATCGAGGACAATTAGCTGTACCAGCCATAGCCGGATTCAGATATAATGGATTGGCATAAAACTGTGTAAACTCAGGATCCTGAGCAAAAAGGCGTTCGCTGAACCCTATTGAAACACAAGTAATAACAATTAAAACAATACGTTTTAACATAATCGATTTATTTAGTAGAGCGCAATAATACGCAATTATATTATAAAATGCATCGTTTTTACTAATTTTTTTTTCGCCCGCCTTTAGACAATAACGTTAAAAATCGAAAAAGATACAGAAATTTTAATAAAAATTATTGGGTTACGGATAACTAATAAATACGAATTTACTTGGTACGGATAACTAATGGTTACGAATTTACGAATCTATGCACACCGCGATTCGTAAATTCGTATTTATTAGTTATCAGTACTTAATTATTTTCCTGTTCGCCATATTTTTTATAGGTTGGTGAGCCTGCCGAATCCACTGTTATTTGTACAAAATAAAAATTATCCTCAACTTATAATGTTACTTTTGACCAAATAATGAAATTATAAATGACTAAAAAAGAAACAACCGTAATGATTCCTGAAGAGATAATTATGAATAATATTTATTTTATCAGGGGGCACAAAGTAATGCTTGACCGTGATTTGGCTAAACTTTATGGTGTGGAGACAAAACAATTAAAAAGACAGGTAAGCAGAAACAAAGATAGGTTTCCGGAAGATTTTATGTTTGAATTAACCAAAGAAGAATTTGAAAATTGGAGGAGCCAATTTGGCACCTCCAATTCCGACAAAATGGGTTTACGTTATTCACCAATGGCTTTTACAGAACAAGGTGTGGCAATGCTTTCTTCTGTTTTGAAAAGCAAAAAAGCGGTACAGGTAAACATACAAATTATGAGGATATTTACTGCCATCAGGCAACGACTTGCAGATAATATTGAACTGCGATTAGAAGTAGAAAAAATTAAAAAGAAACTGGATAACCACGATAAAAATATTGAACTCGTTTTTCAATACCTTGATGAACTGCTTGTGAAGAAAGAAAACCCGAAGACTAAAAGCAAAATTGGCTTTAAAATAAAGGGAAAATAATTGGTACGGATAACTAATATATACGAATTTACGAATCTATGCACACCGCGATTCGTAAATTCGTATATATTAGTTATCAGTACTTAATTATTTTCCTGTTCACCACATTTTTATAGGTTGGTGAGCCTGCCGAATCCACTGTTATTTGTACAAAATAAATCCCCTTTGCCACACCGC
>CAIQBY010000078.1 GCA_903870175.1 uncultured Bacteroidota bacterium | reverse complement strand
CTGCCGATATTAAGTACGAAGGAATTGAAGGAAGTGATTACACAGTGGAAATAACAAAAGGCGACCCTTCTGATGCAACATCTTATGTTACGGTAACGCAGCCGGAACCGGTGTTCAGCAAAGTAAGTATCACTATTGTATTGCCGGCAGGTTTTGCAGGTAATATACTTTGGGCAAAAGTAACGGCGCACAACACTGCCGGCGGCGGACCGCCTTCTCAGCCATTTGGCGGGAAGAAGATTAATTAGGTTGGATTGCGGAATGCTGATTTTGGATTGCCGACAATTCCGAAATCCGTCATCCTGAGCTTGTCGAAGGACGAAATTAAATAGTTCCGTTTTGGTGAAAACCAAGACGGGACTTTTTGGGGGTGAAAAAAGTTTTTAAATAAAAGGATTAATAATGGTAAGTGTATTTTCTATAATTTGGTTGTGCTGCATATCTTCTGAGTATAAGGTGGTGCAATTGGCAGCAAGTGCGGTAGCTATTATCATCGAATCGAGAAATGAAAAACTATATTTGTTTTTTAGAGAAATGGCAGAGCGAACAATTGTTTCGTTAAGAGATACTACTTGGCAGGTATTGCATAGAACAATAACATTATCATCGCATATTTGGCTAGGCACTTTTAATTTTTTTATGCTTGCATTATGCGATTCTACAATTACCTGCGAACTGATAAATGGATTGGTGAGTAATAAATTCAAAGCGATTTTCCGTTTTATCGAATCGCGAATATCAAAAGCATATACTACAATGTTGCTGTCTAAAAAACTATTAGCGGTCATACAAATCCTCCCTGTTCCATTTTTCTATTTTGCTCATATCTACAGAATGTCTCGAATAAAATTCTTCGAGTTCCTGCAAGGTGTATTTTCTTTTTTCTTTTTCAGGAATAGAATAACTATCATCCGTAGTAAATGCAATCACTTCCACGCGATGACCAACAAACTCTTCAGGAAGCTGAATAGTGAGTTGTTGTATATTTTTAGGAGTTACAATTTGTTTGAACATGACGCATGTATTAATTTTATTAGATTACAAAGATAGAGTAAAAGAAATTAGAAATGATGAATAATAAATTATAAAAAAATTAAGTTCCGTTTTGGTGAAAGCCGAAACGGGACTTTTTGGGATAAATGAAAGTTTAGAATGAGAATTAAGTATAGATTTACAAACAATTAAAAAAAAGAAAGAGTATGAAGAAAACAATGTTATTAGTATTAATGATTAACTGGTTTCAGTTATCAATAAACGCACAGGATGTAAAAATAGAGTGGGGGAAACCGAAGGAGGCTAATAGTAAAACAATACCAATTAAGTTTCTTGGGATAAGCGATGGATTCATTTATTTGCTGACATCAGAAGAGGTGCGCTTTAAAAATATGGTTATTGAAAAATACGATGAAAAAACAAATACTCTGATTTCTGCCACTGAATTACAATTCAAATTGAATCTGCCAAGAGTTTATCTTTTAAATGGGCAGTTGGTAACAATAGATTGTGAAGCTACAAAAACCAAATCCAGTTTTTATGTTACTCCAATTACTCCAACAGGAGAATTATCACCTGATAAAAAATTATTAACGGAATTTGATTTAAATCCAGACGAAAATAGTTACGATTATTATAATTGGGTTTCATCAGAAGATACAAAACAAATTCTTCTGTATCATCAACATGTAAAAGAGAAGAAATTGGAATATGCGATTGTAGATGAAAAGTTAAATGTTACAAAAGGTTCATTTAAATACGAAAGTGAATCGAACTTAATTCTACAACTTAATTATTTTGGTCATAAAGATTTTGTTTTTTTAAATGAAAGAGATCACAAACCTCAGAATGTCATATTTAATAATTCAGCTATTTATATGCTTTTTGCTGAACTCAAACCTAAAGATGAACAAATAAAAACTGTGGATATATCAAATCTTGATGCTGAAAGAATAGTAAATTATAATTATTCACTATTGATATATAATAAAGATGGCAAATCAGTAAAACCAATTAAACTGGATTTTAAAAAAGAAAATCATTTGCTCTCAACATATCTTCGACTTGATGAAAATAATAACATTATAATTACCGGTACTTACCAAGAAAAGGATAATAATTATAATAATACAAAAGGTTTCTACTGTGTTCGAATAGATACCAAAACAAATACAATAATTAGTAAACTTGAATATGATTATCCAAAAGAATTTGCAACAAATTTTATAAGCGAAAAACAATATGATAAAAAGTACGGAGTACCCTTTTTTACACTCCGCGATTTTGTTACAAAAGAAGATGGAGGAATATTATTAGTTACTGAAAATTATATTAAACGGGAGATGGGATCAGACAATGCTTGGGTTTATTTTCCTAAGGAAATAGTGATAATAAGCATTAATAAAAATGGGCAGGAAGAATGGATAAAGGTAATACCGAAAAATCAACTAGGAGATATGCGGGATAATGGTTTACATGTTTCATTTGTTACTGCTTATTCAAAAAACAATCTATATCTTATATATAATGATTATCCTGAAAATATGAATATTAAGGAAGAAAGTAAGTTGAAAAGTGAATATAAAAAGTTAAAAGGTACTGTAACAGCAATGGTGACTATGAATTGTAAAGATGGCAGTTGGGAAAAGAAAATTTTATTTGATTATAAATCGGATGCTTTTTATTTAACTCCTCAACAATATTATAAATTAAATAAAAATGAAATTATAATACATGGTCAAAACGATAAAACAGAAGTGTTAGGAAGATTGAAATATTAATAAATAAAAAAAGAAAGAGTATGAAGAAAACATTATTAATTGCAATAGCTGTAATAATGGCTGCAAATGTTTTTTCGCAACAACCAACTTTTGATTGGGCAAAAAGAATTGGAAATTCCTATGGAGCAACAGGTACATCGATTGCTACAGATGCAGCAGGAAATGTTTATACTATAGGTTTTTATTCTGGCAAGGTTGATTTTGACCCTGGTCCGGGTACTTATTATCTTGCACCGTCGGGTCCAGTTGGTTATCATAATGATATTTATATTTCAAAATTAGATTCTGCCGGAAACTTTGTATGGGCAAGAAGCTTTGGTGGATTAAACGATGACAGAGGGCTTTCTATAGCTGTTGATGGTGCAGGGAATGTGTTTGCAACCGGTATTTTTTTATATGATACAATTGATTTTGACCCGGGTCCAGGCGTTTATAATTTAAGCAGCGCAAGTAGTCAAAGTGCTTTCGTTTTGAAATTAGATACATCAGGTAATTTTATTTGGGCAAGCGAAATCGTTGGAGGGGCATCAGGTAATGCAATAACGTTAGATGCAGCAGACAATGTATATATTACAGGGTACTTTATAGGAACGGCAGATTTTGACCCTGGTATTAATCAATATAATTTAACATCAACGGGAAATAGCCAGAGTATTTTTGTTTCTAAATTAGATTCAGGCGGAAACTTAGTGTGGGCACAAAACATAAGAGAAATTTCAGGAAGCGGATTGGCTGAATCAGGTAGAGCCATAACAGTAGATGCTGCCGGGAATGTATATGTTACAGGTTCTTTTCGGGGAACCGTTGACTTTAATCCTGATAATATTGGAATTGATACGCTCACTGCACCAAGCACAGGGGTTGATAATATATTTATTTTAAAATTAAACCGTTCCGGAAGCTTTGTCTGGGCAAAAAATATAGACGGCAATATGACATATTCCGGCGGGTATGGCATAGCTGTTGACGGGGCGGGTAATGTTTATTCTACAGGGGTTTTTCGCGGTACTTCCAATTTTGGTACTGCTATTAATCCATATAATATTACTGCGTATAATAAGGATATGTTTGTTTTAAAATTAAATTCCTCCGGTAATTTTATCTGGGCTAATAATTATGGGGGCGGGGGAGAAAACGAAGGACAAGCTGTAGCATTAGATGCTTTAGGATATGTATATATAGGAGGCTGGTTTGGCGGCTGGAATTATTTTAATCCAAATTGTGGAGGCTGTACTGTATTTGTACATGGCGATGCTGCTTATGTTTTAAAATTAGATACTTCGGGTAATTATAAAAATCTATCATTAATGAGTTCGGCAGATACTGGAGATGCTTTTGCTAACGCTATGACATTAGACGCATCGGACAATATTTACATGACGGGTTTTTTTCATGATACAGTCAATTTTAACCCCGGGTCTGGAATTTTTAATTTAATGGACGACTCAATGCCTTTCGGAGATGCGTTTGTTTTAAAATTAAATCAAAGTTATGCAACAGTTGGCATCAATCAATTAGTGATGTATAATGAAGAAATGATAACTATTGCCCCCAATCCTTTCACTTCCCAAACAACAATTTCCTTTAGCGAAGCACAAAAAAACACAACCATAAAAATAATGGATGTGGTAGGCAAGGAAATAAAAACAGTATTGTTTTCGGGTAAGAGTTTAATACTGGAAAAAGGAGAAATGCAAAGCGGTATTTATTTTGTACAAATAACAGTGGATTCGGCAAGCTCACCAACCTATAAAAATGTGGTGAATAAGAAAGTGGTGGTGGAATAGGTACAGATAACTAATGGTTACGAATTTACGAATCAGTGTATTTCGCGATTCGTAAATTCGTAGCCATTTGGTATCTGAACAAAAAAACTCTTTCAGAAATGTGAAGAGTTTTTTTGTTTTATATACATGCAGTGATTACAGGAATTTTTTAATTCATCGGCATCTTCCATGAAAATTATAAATTGAAGTTAATATATTATTAGTTTAACTTTGTGAAAATTTTAAACCCCGAACTATGAAATTATTAGGAAGTTATTTGAAAAATTACAAATCGCTAATTGTTCTAGCCTTACTTCTGGCTGCAATCAATCAGCTATTTTCCCTGCTGGATCCTTTGGTGTTTCGTCAGATTGTAGATAAATATGCCACTCATTATACCACATTTACGAAGAGCGAATTTATTAAAGGAGTAGGCTTGCTTATTCTATTATCAATGGGAATAGCAATGGTGTCGCGTATTGCAAAAAACTTTCAGGATTATTATGTAAATGTCATTACTCAGAAGTTGGGAGCGAAGATCTATTCTGACGGTCTTAAACATTCTCTAGAATTGCCTTATCAGGTATTTGAAGACCAACGCAGCGGAGAAACATTAGGCAAATTACAAAAAGTACGGACAGATGTTGAAAAGCTAATAATGGCTTTTGTAAGTATATTATTTACTTCTTTGGTTGGGGTTGTATTTGTAATGGTTTACGCAATTAGAATTCATTGGTTAATTGCTGTAGTTTATTTTACAGCAGTTCCAATTCTTGGTATTGTAACTTCAGTTTTAAGTAAAAGTATCAAAACAATACAGAGAAAAATAGTAGGCGAAACAACAGCATTAGCCGGTTCAACAACCGAATCGTTAAGAAATATTGAACTGGTAAAGAGTCTTGGATTAGCTGATCAGGAGATAAATCGACTTAATACAACAACTTTAAAAATACTTGGGCTCGAATTAAAAAAGGTTAAATATATACGCGGTATAAGTTTTATTCAGGGAACGTTTGTAAATCTATTACGCAGCTGTATATTATTTCTGTTATTATATTTAATTTTTGCTGAAACATTAACTCTTGGTGACTTGTTTTCGTTACAGATATATTCGTTTTTTATCTTCGGACCATTGCAGGAATTGGGTAATATCATTAATGTATATAGAGAAGCGGAAGTTTCACTGGATAACTTTCAGGCTATATTAGATATGCCTAAAGAAGCCAAGCCTGAGAACCCGATTATAATTCATGGTATTCAATCTTTGGAATTCGAGAATGTAAGTTTTAAACATCAAACTGCAAACAATAATGCATTGGATAACATTTCATTCAGAACTAAAAATGGTGAAACAATTGCGTTTGTTGGACCTTCAGGTTCAGGCAAAACTACTTTAGTGAAATTATTAGTTGGATTGTATCATCCTCAAAAAGGAGAAATATTATATAACGGCAATAGTGGAAAGAATATTGATCTTGATTTACTGCGTTCTCAAATAGGATTTGTAACACAGGATACACAACTATTCTCGGGAACAATAAAAGAAAATTTATTATTTGTTGCGCCAAAAGCAACAGAAGCTGAATGTCTAGATGTATTGAACAAAGCGGCTTGTCAGACATTATTGGCAAGAGCAGATAAAGGCTTAGACACAATGATAGGCGAAGGAGGGGTGAAAGTTTCAGGTGGAGAAAAACAGCGCTTATCTATTGCACGTGCATTACTAAGGAAACCTTCTTTATTAGTATTTGATGAAGCTACTTCTTCTCTCGATTCTATCACTGAAGAGGAAATAAGCAAAACCATTCGCGATTTATCGAAAAACACAAATCAAATAACTATAATTATAGCGCATAGATTAAGTACTATTATGCATGCGGATAAAATATTTGTTTTGGAAAAAGGAACTGTTATTGAACAGGGGAAACATGAAGAACTGCTTAGTCAGAATGGATTGTATTACGCCATGTGGAGACAACAGATTGGAGAACGGCATGACACAAGATTTCCTTTTATGAGCCATGTAAATTAAAGAATCAATAGATTAACTACCGTCCCTCACCTGCTCCATGTTCAATATAAATGTGTGTATCAATATAAAATAAATCAGTAGCTATTTTAAAATCTTCCGGATGCATATCCTTTAGATTAATGGTTTGCTGTCCATCGGTATTAGGAAAAATGAACTCGTATTTGTCTTTATCAACTGTGACTTTTATTAGCATTGAGAAATGTGAACGCTCCAGTTTTTTGTCTTCTTCGTTCGTTTTAGGGTTTTTAAAAGTGAAGTAATAATTAGCTTTTACGTCAAGGAAATCTTTGAAGATAATTATCTCCAATGTAGGAATTATTGTGTTTCTTAAATAAATATCAAATATAGGTTTCAGGTTAATGCCTGATTGTTCTGTAATATAATTTTCTATATCAACTGAAGTAATACATTTGTATTTAAAAGTATTTTGAATACCGTACAATATGGAAAAGAACTTTTTATCATCATCAATAATACTTCTTATAGTATGTAATAATAAAGCTCCTTTGGGGTACATGTCACTTGAGCCTTCATTATTTATTCCATATTTTCCAATTATCGGTTCCTCATTGGAAACAAATTTCTTTTCAGAATTAATATAATCAAGATATGCATCATGACCATATAAATACTCCACATACAAAGCTTCACAATAAGTACCAAATCCTTCATGTATCCACATATCCGCAATATCATTGGTCGTAATACTATTTCCCCACCATTCATGAGCACTTTCGTGAATGATTATATAATCAAATTTATATCCTGCACCTGACCTGTCGTATCCCAAATAACCATTTTTATACTTATTTCCGTAAGCAATACAACTCTGGTGCTCCATCCCTAAATATGGCGCTTCTACTAATTTATATCCATCATTAACAAAAGGATATTCACCAAAATAATAATAGTAAGCATCCATCATTGGCTTAACCTGAGCAAATTGTTTAATTGCTTTTTCATAATTATCAGGTAAAACATAATAATCCAAGGATAATGAATCCGGATATTCGGAATTTTTATAAACATCACTGAAATGTTTATATTTAGCTATGTTAATTGTTACGTCATAATTATTAATTGGATAAGAAACATACCATTCGTATTTAGTATAATTATCTTCGAGATGAGTTGTACGTTTTAATCTGCCGTTTGAAACTTCGTCAAGCCCATCTGGAACTGCAACGCGGATAAGCATTTCATTAGGTTCGTCACTTTGATGATCTTTGCAGGGATACCATAAACTTGCTCCAGTTCCCTGACAGGAAACTCCTACAAATGGATTTCCATCTTTATCATTTGCCCAAGTGAAACCACCATCCCAAGGAGGATTTTTTGCTATTTGAGGTTTTCCGGAATAATATATTTTTACAAATTGTACTGATTCTTTTGGTATGTCATCCGGAAATGTAATAAAGACAGCATTAAAAAGACGTGAATAAATTAATTCCTTATCTCGATATACTACTTTCTCAACATTCATATTTGAAAACAAATCAACCTGTAATGTCCGGAAAGTTTGAGTAGCAAGGAATTTAATGGTATTGCTTCCGCTGATAAATTTATTATCAATATCTACTTTAATATCCAGATCGTACATCAATACATCATAACAGGAACGATAAGATGACAACGTACCTCTTAACGAATCTGCTTTTGTAAATTTCTTATTATTGGTATAATCCAGTTGTGCATGACTTAAGAAGGAAGTTATTATTAAGATAAAACAGACAAAAAGGTTCTTCATTTACTTACAATTAAATATTCGTTTACTCATAGCACCTCCATCACCCAATGATTCTGCCCGTTTAAAATCTGCACAGGCATACTCATTCTTATTCAACAATAAAAAAATATCACCACGTGTTACTAATGCTTTTATATCATTCGGATTTATTTCCAGTATTTTATTATAATCCAAAACAGCATTCTCATAATTTTTGGTTGCATACCAAAGAATGCCACGCTTATGAAGTAAATCTCTATTATCGGGAGCTATTTTTAATGCACGCGTAAAATCCGAAAGTGCTCCAACCACATTGCCTTTCTTGGTTTCAGCTATTCCTCTTTGATTATATGCATCACTTGCATTCTTATTTGCTTCTATCGCAGAATTATAATCTTTTAATGCTTCCTGGTATTTTCCAAGAAAATCATAAGCATTTCCTCTTAAAATAAAGGCTTCGAAGTACTTTTCCTTATACTTAATTGCTTCAGTACAATCGTAAATTATTTTCTCGTATTGTTTTAAATCAAATTCAGCTAATGCCCGAGAATAATAGGCTGTCGCATTTCGTTTGTCCTGTTCAATTACTATAGAACAATCACTTGCTGCTCCAATATGATTTCCTGTTTCATCTTTTATCTCTGCTCTTTTTAATAGTGCAGTTACATCTGTTGGTTCCAATGCCAGACCTTTATCATAATCAGCTATGGCAAGATTATTTTTATGCAATTGCCTGTACATAACTGCACGATTAAAATATGCAGATGAATATTCAGGATTAATTGCAATTAATTTTGAAAGGACATCAATTGATAAAGAGTCGGAACCTAAAGCACTCCAGGCATACGCTTTATTAATATATGCCATACTGTACTTTTTATTTAACGCAATTGCTTTATCATAATCTGCTATAGCTTTATCATACTTCCTTTGCAAATTAAATAAATACCCTCTGTTATTGTAAACATCAGCTCTATTGGGAGCCATTTCTATCGCTTTATTAAAATCATTTAATGCGTCATCGTATTTTTGCATTTCACTAAAAGTAGAAGCTCGATTGATGAGTGCTTCTATTTTTTGAGGATTATAATACAAAGCTCTAGTATAATCAGAAATTGCCTCTACCCGCTTATCTAAATTCGAATATGCCACTCCCCTTGCATAATAAGCGTCGGCGTTTTTAGGGGAAGTTGTTATTATTTTATCAAATACAACAAGGGCATCCTGAAATTGTTTTTTACCAAGAAGTATATTTCCTTCTTTAAGCATCGCATGAATATTTGGTTGTGCAATTGATTTTACAACCATTGAAATTACAAATAAAAGAATGAATGATTTCTTCATAAAAAGATAATGACTGAATAGTTAATGAAACCTCTGCCATTATTATACGCATCAAATATAAAAACAAAAACGCCCCGATAAACTAATTACCGGAGCGTTTTATAAAATCGAATAAAACTATTTTGCTTTTACAATCTTTCTTGTTTCATAAACAAGACCTTCTTTAAAAGTATTATAGAAATAAATGCCTGAAGGCATTCCTTCCAGATTCATTTCAATAGTTCCTTGGTTGCCACCCAATTCAATTGCTTTCACTTGTTCGCCTATAACATTATACAAAACAATTTTAACCATTGTATTTAAAAATTATTTTGTCAATACAAGGTACAGGAAATGCATCCGTTGACAAATCAGAGGAAGGATCAGCTATACCCAAACCTCCCGTTGCTGTAAAACTCCCTGTCATACCTGAGCTGACATGAAAAGTACAGTCATAATTGTAAGTACCCGCCTTGGTGATAGTGTAGGAAAATTGTACACCAACGGTTGTCATAGTTCCTGAACTGAATGTTGCCGCACCTGCCGGAACAGAAGTACTGGTAACATTGTGTTGGGGATTAATCAAAGTCCATGTAACAACATCTCCGACGACAGCAGAAAAGCTTGTGGGGTTAAAAAAATTCCCGGTTGAAGTACCATTTGTACCTACTTGTACATTAATCGTAGTAGCATTGACATTTATACTTAATAAAGTACAAATCACTGCAAAAATTAGCGTGTAAAGTTTTTTCATTTTTTATGAATTAATGGGTTAATATTATACCAAAGGTAATATAAAATCAACCCGAAAACAAATTCATGCGATTACTTCTTCCAAAACCGCTATAGATTTAATTTCTTTAAATGATGCGATATGAAATTGATAAAACAGAACGAGTGACTGTAACAACTGCTTACGTTGGTTATTGTCTGATTTTACCAGATGAATAGTATCATATTCGGAATTAATAATAATATTAAATAATTCGCTTTGCCGAACGTCTAAATAATTTGGATGATTGGGGACGTAATTAATAAAACTTCCTTCTTTTAAATCAAAAAGATTCGTTTGGTTTGAAAAACTTCCCTGCGGATAAAAACCAAGGAAACGACTCAATTGAATCATAAAATAAATATGAAAGTTAGAACAATTCTCTGTGTTATAATCTAAAATAAGAAGAGAGCTTTTAATGAATTCAAACAAGTCTTCATCCTGATGAGCTTCATTTATTGCTTTATATAATACTTCATTCAGAAATAAAGCGATTGAACTTTTTATAATATTGTATGGAATTGAAGTATAAGGATGCGAATTATTGATTTCTGATATTCGTTGCAATCCACCTTTTTCAGAATGAGTAACAATCAAATCTACAATTGCCAATGGCTGAAACTGAGTAGCTTTTGTCTTGGATTTTTTACTATGTACTCCGCTAATAATATATGATTGTAAACCATATTGTCGAGTGTAAACTTTTGCTATTAGTTGAGACTCTGAAAATTTGGTGGTATGCAGTATTATTCCAACTGTTTTATGAAGCATCTTTTCTTCCTGTAATTCAAAAACTATTTATTCTAATTAATGAAAACTATTTTTGTAACTGCCTTTTGAGAGCCGTCTGCACTGGTACAGAAAACCATATAAACTCCTGTGCTGACCTTTTCACCATTAAAATTCTTTCCATACCATAAAGCCTGACCTCCTTCGGAAGAAGTTTCATATACAAGATTTCCTACCACATCAGTAATTTTTACTGTAGAACTGCCTACTAATCCTTTGATTGTAATTGGCCCGTCGTAATTAGGTTTTACAGGATTGGGGAATGTATATAAATTACTATAATCCTGATTACCTACTGTAGCTGAGCCTCTAAATTCAATGATTCCCTTTCCTGTTCCAAAATAAACTTCGCCTGTTTTATGGTCAATGGAAATACTATTAACATTATTACTGAATAACGGACTATTTGACATATCAAAATGATAAATCTGTTGGGTTCCATCTGCCGACATTAGAAACACTCCCGAATTTTCAGTACCAATCCATTTACGATTAACATCGTCAACAGCTATTGCCTGAACAATTTCTGTAAGTAATAATATTTGAACATTACCATCTTGTGTCAATAATATTTGCTGTGCATCGAAATTCTGACCAGGAACAAAAACATTTTCAGGGGAATAAAACACACAAATCCCTTGATCTGTCCCTACCCATATTTCTCCTGATTTATCTTCTGCCAAACAATATACACCCGTGCTTGGCAATAATCCGCTACCTCTTGCGGTTGTCATCCATTTTGTATTAGTACCGGTACTTGCAGGAGCTGTTGTATTTCCAGCATAAACAAGTATTCCGCCTCCGCGGGAAAGCACAATCCATTTTTGATCATTCTGATCAATTAATATTTGCCCTATTGTCCCGCCAGCACTTCCTAATACATTTGTAAAATCGATTCCAGTCCATGCTCCTGATGGAGTTTTTTTGGCTATAGCATTTCTAACAGTAGTTGTCCCGACCCATAAATTACCACCTGCATCCATTGCCAAACCAAAACAATCAACAGGAGCATGGGTGTTATTACCAATACCATTTAATGCGCCATTGGTGTTAGAAGCTGTATAATGTTTAACGGGAACTCCATTATATAATTCAACTACACCTCCTCCCCAGGATGCAACAAAAGCACGTTTCGGATCAAGTGTATCTACCATCACATTCATGAAATCATATAAGGTATCCAAATTTACTATTGTAGAATATTGACCCTTTATATCCGTCCAGTTATTATTACTGTAATCAAAAATTCCATCATTAATGTATAAATTAGACCAACTATTAGTAACTCCACCAGGCACTACCATCAAATTTCCGCCTGATAAATCCATGGCATTTACAAATTCGTTTGCAGGGCCATTTGGATAACGGTATTGGCAACCAATTCCTGGTTTCCATGATGCCAGACCATATTTGTTATCTGCATACCAAACTCCACCATTATTATCAACAGTAACAGATTCGGGACTTATGGCGTCATTAAAACATGCTGTGGCACCACCAAGCCAAAAGCCGCCCTGCAAATTACTATTGTAAATCTGGATTGCATATTGATTTGCTACAATTAATTTCCCATTAACATTTCGCAATGCACGAGTAGTGTATGAAGCATAAGGCAAAAGGGAATCTATTGCCCATTTTGTACCGTTATATGATTTTATAGTATCCTGACCATTATAAACGACTTGAGGAATTGCGGAAAAATTACTATACAAATACCTTGAAAAATTAGCATATACTTTACCTCTGAAAACGGTAATAAAATTGTATTTGCCATTTGGATTTCCACTATAAGTTCCATTTACAACTCCCGTAATCAGGCTCCATGCAATGTTATCAGCTAAAGATGGTGCATTAACAGATGCTCGGTAAACTCCGCCATCCGTGGCTGCATAAAAATAAAGGCTATCCGAAGTAATATCTCTTACATTTATTGCGTTTCCGCCAGGTCCTATATAATAGGTATCATACACTTCCAATCGGTTCATATCAATTACTACAATACCGAAGCCGCAAGCCAGATATGCATACTGGTTTACAAAATAAATATTATTTATTGCTTTGTTTCCTACTATGTTTTTATTTTTAATATCAGGAATATTGGTAATAGTAGTACCATCAATAATATCAATGTTGGAACTTGCATAAGCAATAAGCACTTTATTATTATAGTGATTACAATTGAGCACCACAGCCTGCACATCCGACAATCCATTAATTTTGGATAATCGTTCCATTGAATTATCTCCGGTATTGTACATAAATATTCCACTTTTGGTGGCACAATATACTTTGCCTCCTCCTTCTGTAACTGATACTCCACTTCTATAAGAGAGATGATCCTGCCATTTAAAAAGAGGTATACTTTGCGAGAATATTTGCTGAATGTAAATAATTGCAACAATTAATAAAAAATATTTTTTCATTTGTTATTATATAATGATATATCACTTAAACGCATCCGCGTAAGTTTTATTGTGTAAAGGTAATAATTAGTTATCGTTTATTGATGATTCAATAAACGATTTTCAAACCTAAAAAATGTATCTTTGCCAACGTAAAATGGCTTCGTAGTTCAACTGGATAGAATGGCAGATTCCGGTTCTGCAGGTTGGAGGTTCGAATCCTCTCGAGGTCACTCATTATATTGATTATTATTTAATGTTTATTTTTTTCGATGAATTAAACCTTAAATAATAATCAATCTTTTAAAAGTATATACTCAGTATCTTCAAGATGAAAATACTTTTTATTTACTGATTTATCCTCCCTGATGTCCCAACATCTCATCAGATATTCTTCAGGTTTTAATTTTAGTTTATTATCATTGGTATCCATATCATCATCTGTGCAGATTGTGATTGTTTTTTCATTGGGTGTCAACCCTGATAATAACATTGTTTCCATTGGGATTGACCAGCTGATTTCAAATTCGTTATTCTGAACTAAATCATTTATTTTTACAATAAATTTATTGCCATTTAATGTTCGGCACTTTATTATAAGCTGTTCCATTTTATCTACTCTTTCAGTAAAACTATTACCTGATATTCGTATTTCATTAATGCGGAAATAAAATAATATCGATGAAAATAAATAGATACTTATTTGATACTTTGCATTACAATTCTTCACAACATAATTAATAAACGTATAAACTACAATAAATGACAAAGGAAAATAAACCTGCTCCTGATACCGTGAATGCTCGAATCCATAATAAGACAAATTGATGAGAATTAATAAAAACAAAAATGAAATCAGATATAAAAGTGTTTTCAAATATTCTTTTTTATAAATAAAAACAATTGTTGTTATGAGCATAAGTACTAAAAGTTCTTTATAATACTGTAGCAGGAAAATGGTTAATGATTTTAAATACTGAACATCATAAACTCCATTGTGAAGCAGATAAATAATTGAATTTGTTTTGCTCTGTTCATAATCAGATGCTGTATATTTTTTGAAAACATATACTATACCCACAAGAACTATTGCTGCCAAATAGTAATAAATATATTGCCACCTATATTTAATAAAATGAAATAACAGAATAAAACCAAACAGAAAATAAGTGAACGGATGGCTTGTTAATGCTACCAATGTGATGATGATTAAAAGAATAAAATCAATGAGTTTATGGTTTTCTTTATATAAAATAACATCGAGCAAAATGAGGAAACCTGCGCCATAATACAATTCGAACATGGGTGTAAAGAAACCACTTTGAATTCCGATGGTTTGAATAAGAATTAATAACAAGCCGGCAACTTTATTTTTATAAATATATCTCGAAATTAAAAACAGGATATAGAAGAATAAAACATGATTGATGGAATACAATATTAATATTGACTTTAAACTTAGCCCTAAGTTAACAGCTATTACAGGAAGTATTTGTGAAAACAGAAGAATGAACCTGTTGAGCCCGATTGCAAAACCGCCCGAATCAATTACTCTGTAAATATAATATCCCGAATCGGAAAATAATCTTTCTTTAAAAAAGACAATTGAAAAAATAAATAATATAAAAAACAGCAGATGAATTATTAAATCGAGGTAATAGCTGCTGTCTTTTTTCACACGTCAAATTTACAAATAGTATGTTGTTATCGCTGTTAAAATAAAAGTATCTTTGCTATCAGTATATGATTTCGTATTTACGAGGATTTAATAACTAACACTAAACTGAAGATATTTGTTTGGTTCACATTCTAAAACAAGCCAATAATAGAGACTATCAGAAATATTAATTTATGAAATTCCCCTTTTATTTATTTCTGTTTTCTCTTTTTGTTTCTCATTCTTTATCAGCTCAGGATACTATTATTAAAAGAAATGGTGACAGTCTGAAACCGCAAGTTTATATCAAGTTAGCCGATAATTCCATTTATTATTATGGCAAACAATTCAAATATCACAATAATATTATTGGTGATACCGCTCTTCAAACTATTTTAATAAATACTAAAGACAGTGCAATTATACATCTTGTTCATATATCCAAACACGCACAAAATTTACAATATATAGGTGTGCTTGCTATTCCTTTTCTTGCTGCTGCAATTTATAGTTACAATAAAATTCCTGTAAAACACATTCCTGCATACTCGGCTGGTTCTGTGCCAGGTAGCGGTGTTGCTACTTATACTAAAGACAAACGTTATGTAGCTTCATTTACAACTTTCATTTCACTTACTGTTGTCTGTCCGGTAACATCATTTATTTTCAAACAAAGAAGAATTAATTATACTCATAAATCAATTGAACTCTACAATCAGAAATATTAAACCTTTATTATTTTCAATAAAAAAAGTCCTGCATATTAATGCAGGACTTTTTAGAATTTATCCTTCGACAAGCTCAGGATGACATTTAGAATTTAGAATTCCTGCCTTTTATTTCAATATTTGAGTAGTAAAAGGGTTGCTTGGAGCGCTGATTCCGGCAGCGTTGGTCGCATATCCAACAATAGTGATTGACGGAAAAGCTGAAAACCCTTTCAACGTCATTTTTCCTTTTCCGCGAGGCACTAATTGTACTCGTGTGG
>CAIQBY010000077.1 GCA_903870175.1 uncultured Bacteroidota bacterium | reverse complement strand
GAAACGATTGAACTCGAAAAGGATTTCAAGATGAAAGGGCATCCCGGAGCAATTCGCTTATTAGGTTTTCATAATTTATCTCGCGCAGCTAATTATGAAAATACGATTGCATTATATAAATCTGGTATCGATACTTCTTTGAATGTAAATTCTCAAACAACTTACGGCGGTTTGAAATATGGTGTCGGTATTAATCTGGAACAGGAACTTACCAAAAACATCGGTTTATTTGCCCGTGCCAGTTGGAACGACGGCAAAACAGCTACTTGGGCATTTACCGAAATTGACCAGTCGGCAAGCATCGGACTAACAATTAAAGGAACAAAATGGAAACGCCCTGATGATATTATCGGCATTGCCGGTGTGATGAACGGCATTTCCAACGAGCACTGGGATTTCCTTTATACTGGCGGATACGGCTTCATCATTGGCGATGGAAAACTGACACATTACGGTGCCGAAACAATTGGCGAAGCATATTATAGCATACAACTTTTTAAGTCGTTTTGGCTCACTGCCGATTATCAATATGTGCAAAACCCTGCTTATAATAGAGACAGAGGACCTGTGAATATCTGGGGAATCAGAGGGCATGTAGAGTTTTAGATTATCGTTGTCCCTAAGTTTATCAAAGTATCGGTCACTGAGCCTCGGTCATTGAGCTTGTCGAAATGTCGAAGTGGGCGAATCACCATTCTGCCATCTATCAAGTTCCTCCCTGCCCTCACGCGGTATCTTTTTTTCTTTTATTTTTTCGCTGCGCGGCAATGGCAAAAAAAGGATACTTCACGCGGGTCAGGCGCAGTTGGAAGTTCATCGTCATCATCAAGTTTTCCATACCAACACCCAACCCTGTAAGGGTGATATATTGGTAGCCACCGGTCCCTGAGCTTGTCGAAGGGTAACCCGTGGTAACAAAATAAAATAATTTTAATTCCATCCCCCTCCTTTTTCAAGGAGGGGGCGAGGGGGTGGTAAATTAATTATCCAATCTCCTTTCTCAATTCCTCCATCTCTTTCTCCAACTTCTCTTTCGTACTTCCAAAATATTCATCCCAATCTTTTATTGAAAATATGGTTTGGAATGTTTCACTTTCTTTAATAGAAACAATTTCTGTTTCCAGTATTTTAATTTGCTTTTTCAGTTTATCTATTGCTACTTTCAACAAATCCTTTTCTGTAACTGTGTCCGATTTTGATTTAAAGAACCCTCTTTCCAAGTCGTTCAATATCTCATTCACTTTCTTTAAATCGTTGGCTTCATACGCTGTTTTCAAATCAACAAATACTTTTTGAGCAGCATCTTTAAATTGCTCATTCACTTTATCAGGATGGCAAAGGAAAGTAGCTTTTCTGAACTTCTTTTTAAGTTCTATTTTTTCCTCTTCAGTTAATTCAAATTGCTTTTTGTCTTTTTCCGATTCAAATTGTTCACTGTATTGTTTAAAGTCATTTTCCGCCTCTTCTGCCTTTTCTTTATCTTCTTTAAACTTCAGTTTTCTTAATTTCAGAATCTCTAAAATGATTTTCCCTAATTCAATGGTATGCCTATGTTGAAAATCATAAAGCAATTTCTCTAATTCTGTTTTCTCATTATCAAAAGCATTGAGTTGATTTTCTAAATTCTTTATCTCTAGTTTCAATGCACCAATTTCAGGGTCATTCCAAACAGCTAACTGTTGGTTTTGAGAAATAAACTGTTGTATAGCATTTATTGCCTTTGCAAATTCATGTTTCTCTATTTCAGTAATAATTTCAAGCAGGTCGGTATTAAAATCAAACTCTTTAAGTTTCTTTGTTTCCTTTTTTAACTCTTCAATATCTTCAAGGATGATATAGTTCTTCACTATTTCTAATCTCTTGATTATTTTATTCAAAGGGAAAATAATTTCTATTGTTGGCTCATCAGGATAATAATGTTTTCGTATCTGATTAAACTCTCCAATAAACTGCTCTGCCAATGCAGTATCATTATAATTAATAATTACATTCTCAAAATTTGTTTCCGCTTTATAGCTCCAGTTGTACGAACCAGTAATAACAGTACTGTAATCAATCACACAAAATTTATTGTGCATCAGTTCTGTATTTCCATCACCTACTTTATAAAACTTAGAATCATATTTTGCTAAAAGTTCAAAATCAATTCTGCTATTCCTGTTTATTTCATCATCCGAAACAATCAAAAACACCTTACAACCTTCTTTTGCTTTCGCAATCAATTCATCAAAAATAGTTTTATTAGTGAACCACGCCACAGCAATAAAAATAGACTTCCTTGTCTTTTTTATTTCAGACTGAATTCGTTCCGCTATTTGTTCAAATACCGCTTCGGTTTGCATTTAAATTTTAGATTTTATCTCCATTTGCATTTATTACTATACACAATGGATTGTGCTTTTTAAATTCTTGTATTTCTGTTTTACTAAATCCATAATGGTCAACCTTTTTACCTATTACCGATTCCATAAATATTTTTTCTTCTGAAGTACTAAGATATAAGTTTTTTAGAGTTTTAACGTCAGCTAGGGGTGTTAAATTATTAATTAGACAGTGATAAATACTTAATTGTTCTAAATTATCAGCGGACTTTAGGAGTGAAATAGAATTAATTTTTGTGCTATTTAATTCAATGGATAATAAATTTGGAATAATAAATTCTATTTTTTTTAAACTATCTAAGGATGTATGATTAAGAAATAAATATTTTAATTTTGTCAGTCTTGATATAGGAGTAAAATCTGTTATTGTGGATTTGTCGCAATAAAGGGTTTCTAAATTTAGAATTTCGTTTAATTCTAATTCATTTAAATTTGAAGGAATATCCTTTTGTTTATAATCCGGCTCAAAACAATTATGGGCCTTTTTATAGGCACCTTGGTTATAGAAAATATTTTTCCACTCCGGTTCTAACAAATCCCACCATTTAAATTTCGAATAATTAATTTCACCAATAAGTTTATTTGTAATAGTAATAGAATTTTCAACTCTAACCAAGTCATTGTTAATTGGTATAAGGGATTCATTATTTATTTCATTTTCTTCCATTCGTTTAAATTTTCAAATATAACTTCAGATTGCATTTTCTATTTCTCTTACTTTCTCTTGGTCTTGTTCAGCTCCTATTAAATCTCCAACTTTTTTCCGGCTTTCTGAACGGGCAATATAGAGGCTTGCAATTGTTTTATTAATTATCTCATCTTCTTTTAAGGCTAGCTCAATCGCTTTAGAGTAATCGCCAATCATTCCACTAAAATCATTCATTTTTCCTTTAAGTTCAGCTCGAATACTATAATAATAATAGGGAGGACAAGAATCTATTTCGATAAAATAGTCAATATCCTTCAATGCTCCTGTCAAATCACCCATCTCAGATTTTAGGTCAATTCTTTCAAAATAATATTCAGTACCTGAATCCAAGGGAATTATTTTTGCATAGTCTTGTAAGGCTCCTGGATAATCCTTAACAATTTTGTAAAGGCTGATTCTATTTATGTAAGCAGAAACATTTTTATCGTCTATAACTATTGCCCTTGAATAATCCTGAAATGCACCTTCGTAATCTTTTAATTGTACTTTAGAATATCCTCTACCAACATATGCTTCTACACAGTTGTTATCTAACTCTATAGATTTAGTATAATCTTCAATTCTAGCTATATCATTAGAATAAGAAAGAGATGCTCTTTCCAAATAATATTCAACTACATTTGGATTGCATTCTATAGCTCTATTCAAATAAAATAGCATTTCTTCTGGTCTCCAGCCTCCAAAGAAATTATCCTCCTCTATTATTCCCCTGAACTTATTAAAATAAAATTCAGCCATTTCTGTAAATAATTTATTGGTTATAGCAATAGAATTACTAACCTTAATTAAAGCATTATTGTTAATAGGAACTAAAGAAGTGTTATATAGATTATTTTCTTCCATTATTATATCTTAGTTAATTTACTAATAAGAATTACTCTATTTATTATTAAACGCTGTTTCAAAATCAGCTACCGTTACTTTTGTTTCTGTTTCCTTAAAAAATCTAACATATCTTTCTAACTCATTCCAACTTTCATATGGATAGGTTCTAGAACAAGTATCTACTATTTTTTCCTTATTTAAACATTCCCAAATAAAATCTACCATTTCTTCACCATCAATATATTTAAAACCTTTTCCCTCCCATTTTGGCAATGATGGGCAAAAAAAGGTAAATTTGAAATTGATTTTACCAATTGCTGAACCCTCACTGAATTCAGCAAACCCATTCCAGTCAAATTTTCTATGCAGATTTAAATGCTCTTCAAATCTCTTAATTAATTCTGAAGATACGTTTTCAAAACAGCCAATCCATTTGATTAACTTTTTTATGCTTTCATTGTTTGTTCTTAATCCTTCATTAAATTTTAAATCCCTTACCTTATTGAAATTCTTAACATCACCGAAGATTATTTCAATTTGATCCATAGAACATTCTAAATAATCAACAACATTAACTTGTCTATCTTCTTGTGTATGAAAAGGCATTCTAACTCCTATAATATCTAGTTCTGTTTTTGAATATCCTTTTTGTTCGGAATGGATAATTAAATTTGAAACAACATAACCTTTCAACCGAAGATAAAGTTTCGCCAAATATTCATAGTGCTTATCTATCTTTTCCATTATTTGTTATTCTTGTATATTTCCTTCTCCTCTCTAACTTCATCTGGAACTGTTAGATTTGCCCAATAAACATTATCATTGCTATTACAGAAATTAGCTCCATTATTATTACAAAATGTAAATGTGCTATCTCTTCTTTCATATTTTGCAACATAATAATTATCTCTCCATAATATTAAAACTTCAACATTTTCTTTTGGTGACTCTTCATTAAATTTTTCCCAATCCATTTTACTTTTATTATTAGTTATTATCTACTTTTAATATAAGCTTTTCATTTCCATTTTGCAACTTTTTGGTTACTTATTTTTAAATTATTTTCAATTTCTATAGCTTTTTATTAGTTTTCCTCTCCTCCAAAATCTTCCGAATTAATTCTTTTAGCTCCTTAAACAGTTCATTTTGTTCAGCCATATACTTTTCATTTTCTTCAGGAGTTAATGTTTCAAGCATTTTCTTTTCTGCATCTCTTTCCATTTCATAAGTTAGGCATCTTCCTTTCATAATACAAATTTAAATTATAATCACCTCACACAATCGCCTTTCTCTCAAAAGCTTCCAACTCTCTCGCCATCACTTTTAATCTTATATATACATTATCTTCCCTGCCTTTCACCTGCCCTATAAAGTTTATTTTTCCATCAATGCTTTTAATAAAAGTATTCAATAGCTTTTCATCTATCAGTATAGTTTTATAATGTTTCATAGCAGCCTTTTCTAGCCCGTTTAGTTTTATATCATGCAGCGTTGCTCTCACATTGCGCACATATCGCCTGTCCACATTTGTTTTCGTGTTCACCTTTATTCCTGTTACAGTTTGTTGGCGGTACTTGCTTTGCAGTCGGTATTTCTTTTCGTTTAATACAAAACCATTATTCATTATTATTTCCTTAACATTATTTATTACCTCCTCCGTTATTTTCTCGTTAGCAGAAAACGTAATATCATCAGCATATCTGGTATAAATAAATTTATTTTCTGCCGCCAATTTCATCAATTGATTATCCATAGCAATACAAATTAAATTAGAAATGACAGGCGAAGTAGGCGCACCCATAGGCAATCGTTTGTTATAGCAACCTATTAATGTAATACAAGTTGCAAGTTCTTCATTAAAATTAAAAGGAGAGCTACTGAAAAACTTTTTTACTCTCGTTGCAGAAATGGAATGAAAAAAATCTTTCAAATCAATATTCAATACAAACTCTTTATTCAAATGCTTTTCGGCATTGGTAATTATAGTCATCGGATTTTTCTCTTCTTTATATGACAATACAAATCCATAAGATGCTTCCGGTTTTATTTTACAATATAATGCTTGCAAATACTTGTTCAATCGTGTTTGCAGCTCCATTAAATACTCGCTTGGTGCTTCTATTGTTCTATAACCGCCTTTCGTTTTCGGAATATTAAATTCCCTGTAATTCGCTCCAGCAATTATTATTCTAAAGCTTTTGAACTCACAACTCAACAAACGCGACAACTCATAAGCACTTTTTATATGCATAAATTCAATCGCTTGTTTTGTTATCGTTTTATGATTAGGTTTTCTTTTCATCAAATTTAAAAAGGAAGAACCGATGATTAATTATCTGAAAAATTAATGAATTCTAATTTTCTTTTTCAGAAAATTAGAATTCAAATTCACTATCACATCACATTGTAATAGCGGTTGCAGGTGCACAACCTAAAGCTATTTTCGCTCATAATCTTTTTCAAATCGGTTCTATCCTTCTTGTTAAATGTTTTTAATTCCTTATAATGTTTATCAAAAAGGACTGTCCTCAATATCATTTTGTTTTAATCCCTTCACTACGGAAAATGGACCGTTTCCAAATTCATTTTTTCTAATCTCAGTAAAAAATTTATCCTCTGCATTATTAATAATATCATTGAAATCTTCCAGATCAACAAATGATGCAAAAGCCCCAATAAATCTAACTTTTGCCGAATCAACAACTCCTCCTCTGTTTTTTGCAATAAATATTTCTGCAATTCCTACAGTACTATTTCCCTCTCCATCTTCAGTAATATTATAATATTCCGGACGGTGCAAAAACAAAACCTTATCAGCATCCTGTTCTATCGCACCCGATTCACGCAAATCAGAAAGCACAGGTCGCTTATCACCTCCTCTGTTCTCAACAGCCCTGCTCAACTGTGAACTTACTAATACCGCAACATTATATTTTCTCGCTATCCCTTTTAATTCCCTGCAAATTCTTGAAATCTCCACTTCACGCAAATCTCTTTTGTTTCGTGTACGTATCAATTGAAGATAATCAATAATTACAAGTTTAATTCCCTTTTCTCTAACAAGATAATCCGTTTGCGCTAGTATATCATCAATGTAAAAACAATTCGCTTCTATTGACAAGTTAGCTGTTTTAAGCACAAGAGATTTTTCATTTACTTCCTTTATTTGATACTCTTCCAGTTGTTTCGAAACAAGATTATGCAAATTGAATTCTGTCAAATTACTTATGAGTCTCAACAACACCTGTTGTGCCGTATTTTCTAATGAAAAGTACGCAATGGCAGAATTTTGATTCCTCACCGAATTCGCAATAATGGAGGTAAGAAAAGCGGTTTTACCCATAGCAGGTCGCGCACCTAATATTATTAATTCTCCTAAAGGTAAACCGGTAATTAATCTATCTAGAGCCACTAACCCTGTTGGCACACACGAAAACAAATTCTTTGTTTCAATCGGTTCCACAATTTGTTTTATAGTATCATCAAGCAAATCCTGATAGCTTACTTTATTAAAACCATTGCGGTGCTCACCACTTAATGTTACAAATTTATTAGTCCATTTATTAAGCAACTCGTGTTCCGATAAAACATTCATTGAAAGATCTTGTTCCAATTGATCAGCAAATTCAGCTAGGGTAAATTTTACATCTTGTTCCATAAATATTAATTTTTATCAAAGGGAAGGATTTAAATTCATCAATTCATTATTGTTGATAAATAAAACTTTATTTATCAACTTTTATAAAAGGTAAAGAAGATTTACAAATTAGGTATTCGTTGATCTATATATTAAACAAAAAAAATCCCGCCCTCTTTCAAGAGCAGGATTCTTTCATCAGCACATCGCCTACACCGGCGCTACCGCCACCATCTCTACCACCATCTTCGTCACACCTTTAGCAATAATACTTACAATTATTTTTTGGTCCACATATCCCGGCACTTTAAATAAAATCGTCCAGTCGCCCACTCTCATAGTCATCAAGCCAAACAAACCTTTACTGTCACTCTTATTTAATTTTTGTTTCTTCACCTTTATATAATTCACCGTTTCAAAAGTAGCTATATTTATAAAAGGTTTTTTCGTAACACTGTCCACCATTTCCGGCACCATACCTTGGTCGCGTTTCCCTGCATTCACAATCTTTTTCAATTTTAAAAATGAAATAACAAATGCCGGATATTTATTTTTAATCGCACCGCCAAGCAATCCTTGCAACACAGATATATGTGTTTTCATTTTAGGCATCCATATAGTTTTAAATTCCTTTTTTGCACCGTCCACATCAGCTTTTGCTCCTGCATAAGTTCCCAGATAACCACTAAAAGTAGTTACTTCATCTGTTGCATCGCTCAATTCAGTTGCCACATAATAGTCCGCAGCACTTGGGTTATCAGTCAATACTTTAGTCAATAAAGTATTCAAATTAGTGCAAATCCCTACAAAATTTTCGTCCTTTGTTTTCAATATTTTACTCTCGGTAGCATTCAACATCTGTTTTTTCAAATCCTTCATGCCGTTTTCCTCCGCAAACGAAAAAGCATTTCCAGTTACCACGCCCCACATTCCCGAAGCCTTTAATTTAGAAGCATCTTTTTCTCCTGTAATCCCGCTTATGTCAGCATTCGCCCTTGCAGTTACAGCTGCCACTGTTATCAAATCACTGTTTAATTGTGTCGCCCTGTTTTGGTACACAGGTCGCATCCCTACAGGATTCGGGTTGTTCGTGTTCAGCGCATCAATCCCAACCCATTGGTTGTAATGATTTGTGTAATTTAAACTAAGTCCTTTTTGTTTCATGACGTTTAAGTATTTAAAGTTTATTTTAAGTTTAAAGTTGAATCACTGCCCAACCCTTTTTTTCGGTACAAACATACAACCTCCTTTTTCCGAAACAGACCCTGTTTAGGAAACTTTCAATTTAACTAAATAATAATTTTTTTCTACAATCTACTCTACACAAAGTCACCCCTCCCCTCGTCACCCTGAGCGGAGTCGAAGGGCAAGGAGAAGGGCTGGGGATGAGGTCTATATAACCCTTTTCAACAATCTACTCCACACTCCGTCACTCCTCTCCTTGTTCCCTGAACTTCGGTCATTGAGCTTGTCGAAATGTCGAAGGGCAACGGAGATACGCGAGTGTGAGGTCAATAACCTTACTTCTTCCTGTTATACTCCGTTCTCAAATCATTTGCTTTATTCCTGTTAATACAATTCTTCTTTTTATTGTCCTTAAAAGAAACATCCGAATCTTTCAAATCAATATTAAAATTAGCAGTATTGACAGTATCAAGTATGTTTTGAAAATTAAAACTATTTCGCCCATATTTATCGGCGAATTTGTTCAATAATTCCATACCAATACCTTTTTGCAATCTCCATTTTGTCTTCAATTTCCATAATATTATTTTTAAATGAATCAGCAATGTACCCATTCCCTTCCTCAAAGCTTCATTTAAAAATCCACAATCACCAAGTCCACAAAGCACTTCACACATTGGC
The DNA here is from genome assembly GCA_903870175.1 of uncultured Bacteroidota bacterium. Lineage (GTDB taxonomy): Bacteria > Bacteroidota > Bacteroidia > 2-12-FULL-35-15 > 2-12-FULL-35-15 > 2-12-FULL-35-15. The sequence goes on along the minus strand of CAIQBY010000077.1, from coordinate 16,768 downwards.
ACCTCTCCCCTTGGCACCCTGAGCGGAGTCGAAGGGCATGGGGAGAGGCATGGGGTGAGGTCTTGTTCATTCGGTGTGAGGTCTTGTTCATTCCAATTCCGACATACCCAGTATCTTATCACATACACCCAGAAACTTATCCGAGATAGTCAAAAACTTATCGGAGATAGTCAGAAACTTATCCGACATACCCAGAAACGCATCGGAGATAGCTGGAAACTTATCGGAGATACCCGGAAACGCTCTTTTCAACACCAATATTTAATCCTTCATTTATTCATATCCATTCTCCTGCAAAAGATTTTTACCTACCTTTGATTCATTATTTCATGCAATGAAAAACATTTATCTCATACTATTAATAGCATCTGTATTTACTGCCAATACAAGTTTTGGTCAGAAACCAAAAGGAAAATCACCCAGCGAAAAATCTTCCAAATATGAAATTCAGGGACCCTTTTGCAACGGTCTTGCAAAAGTATGTACCAATCACAAATGGGGATATATCAAGAAAGACGGCAGCGTGGTAGTGAAGCCAAAATACATTCAAGCCGAAAACTTTGACGAAGGACTTGCAAAAGTAAGAAGCGTAAAAGGCTGGGGATTAATTGATACCACAGGTGCCATAGTATTGATGACCGAATTTAATTACATCTCCGACTTTGTAGATGGCAAGGCAAAAGTGAGAATGATTAGCGGCGAAGAAACGGTTATCAATAGAAAAGGACAAAACATTGGAAGATAATTTCACCCTTTATTATTAGCGGCCACATTACTACACGAACGGTAGCGCTCACCTCCTTTTTTTCAACTACTTTTATATCCGAATAAAAACTTAAACTGTGATTCGCTTAAATCAAATTAATAAATCCTATACCATGGGGCAAAACAAAATGCATGTCTTGAAAGGCATCGAAATGCATATTGCCAAAGGCGAACTGGTTTCCATTATGGGTTCTTCCGGTTCCGGAAAATCAACTTTATTAAACATTTTAGGGCTTCTCGACAACTATGATTCAGGCGAATATCACTTGAATGATATCCTCATTCGCGACCTTTCTCAGGCAAAAGCAGCCCACTTGCGAAATAAATTCCTTGGTTTTGTGTTTCAGTCTTTCAATCTCCTTGCGTTCAAAAATGCAGTCGAAAATGTTGCCCTGCCTCTATATTATCAAAAAGTAAGCAGGAAAGAACGTAATAAAATTGCCCTCGAATATCTCGACAGAGTCGGATTAAAAGACTGGGCAAATCATTCACCCAGCGAGATGAGCGGCGGACAAAAACAACGTGTAGCAATTGCCAGGGCATTGATTTCCCAACCCAAAGTAATATTTGCCGATGAACCCACAGGCGCTCTCGATTCGCAGACTTCGCAGGAAGTAATGGATATTTTCAAGGAAGTAAATAAGCAGGGAATAACCGTTGTTATCGTTACTCACGAAAACGACATCAGTAAAATGACCGACCGGATTATCAGGTTGAAAGATGGGTTAATAATTAATGAATAGCTCTTTCCACAATGTTCGACAAGGATAAATGGCAGGAAATATTCGCAACTATCAGCAAAAATAAGTTGCGTACATTCCTCACTGCGTTCAGTGTGGCATGGGGAATTTTCATTCTTATAGTTTTGCTTGGTGCCGGTAAAGGCTTGAGCAACGGTGCTCACAACGAATTTATTCACGACGCTGTAAACAGTTTGAATGTCGAAGGAGGACAAACAGTAATTCCTTTTAACGGAATCAAACCCGGTCGCAGCATACAACTTACCAATGAGGATTTCGATTTGGTAAACAGTAAAATCGCTCATTTAGACCATTCTTCTGCTGTTTACGAGCGAAACGGCGCACAAATATTAACTTATAATAATCAACATGCCACTTTCACTGTTCGTGCTGTAATGCCCGACCACAACTACCTCGAAAATGCAACAACAATCGAAGGGCGGTTTTTAAATCTTCTTGATATAAAAGAGTTCAGGAAAGTTTGCGCTATAGGCGTTCCCGTTAAGAAAGCACTATTCAAAGATGAAGACCCTATTGGTAAATTTATTTCTGTGGCAGGCACACCTTATAAAGTTATCGGCGTATTCACCGACCCCGGAAACGGAGACAACGAACGGATTTACATCCCGCTTACTACAGCTCAACGTGCAATGAATGGCAAAAACTATATCGAAAATATCTGGTCCAGTCTCGATAATGTCGCACTCGACAATAGCGATTCCATAGTAAAGCAAGTTCGCGCACTGCTCGCCGTACAGCACAATTTCAGCCCCGCCGACATTAATGCAATTCGTATTGAAAACTGGTCTGAAGAATATAAACGCATCATGAATATGCTTACAGGCATCAATCTTTTCATCTGGATAATAGGCATATTCACGCTCATAGCAGGCATTGTCGGCGTCAGCAATATCATGATGATAATCGTGAAAGAACGAACCAAAGAAATTGGAATCCGAAAAGCAATAGGCGCCACACCAATCTCCATCGTTATGCTTATCGTTCAGGAAGCAATATTTATCACCGCCATAGCTGGTTACACGGGCTTAGTGCTTGGCGTTGGGCTACTACAGCTATTCAGTAACACCGAATCCGATTTTTTCCGTCACCCGGCAGTCGACTTTAATGTTGCCATTGCCGCCACCTTGCTCATCATTGTTTCCGGTGCACTTGCAGGATTGTTTCCGGCACTCAAAGCCTCTAAAGTACAACCGGTAGAAGCGTTGAGAGATGAATAAACTGTTCAGGAGTTGAATTCTTCTAATACTTTCCTGACAACCCAATATTCCTTTTCCGATTAAATTTTAACCTCCTCCCCTATTCCATTTTTATTCTATTTAACATTTTAATCACTCTGCCATTTTGTCAGTGCTTCAAAATTGACTACTTTTGCAGTCCGAAAAATAAAGATGCACGAAGAAAAAGAAATAGATGAAACCAAGCAAGGCGAAGCTTTGATGTTGGAAAAACCGGAAAATGGGAACGGCAAAAAACTCTTTTTGGAGAGTTATGGCTGCGCCATGAATTTTTCGGACAGCGAAATTGTAGCTTCCATTTTAAAAGATAAAGGATTCAGTACCACTCAGGATTTTTTTGAGGCAGATGTTATATTTGTAAATACATGTGCGATACGCGAAGGAGCAGAACAGCGTGTAAGAAAGCGATTGACGGAATATCGCAAAGCCAAAAAAACAAACCCCGATTTAATAATTGGAGTATTGGGCTGCATGGCAGAACGATTGAAGTCACAATTTCTGGAAGAAGAAAAACTGGTTGATATTGTTGTCGGACCTGATGCATATCGCAGTCTACCTGAACTTATTGAAATAGCCGAAACAGGACAAAAAGCAGTAAATGTTCTTTTATCAAAAGAAGAAACCTATGCTGATATTGCTCCGGTAAGATTGGGAAGTAATGGTGTTACAGCATTTATAAGCATTACTAGAGGATGCGATAATATGTGTGCTTTCTGCGTGGTGCCTTTCACAAGAGGCAGAGAACGCAGCCGCGACCCCGAAACTATTGTGAATGAAGCAAAGGAATTATTCGAACAAGGATATAAGGAAGTAACGTTATTAGGTCAAAATGTGGATTCCTATTTATGGACCGGTGGCGGATTGAAGAAGGAAAACCCTTCAGCGGAAGAACTTGCAGGCGCAACTACATTTGCACAATTACTTGAGAAAGTAGCATTGGTAAATCCCGATTTGAGAGTTCGATTCAGTACTTCTCACCCCAAAGATATGGGTGATGATGTGCTTTATATGATTGCGAAATACGATAATATTTGCAAATATGTTCACTTGCCGGTTCAGTCGGGTAATTCGAGAATTTTGGAGATGATGAACCGCGGATATACGCGCGAATGGTACCTTAACAGGATAGCGGCAATAAGAAGAATAATACCGGAAGCAGCAATTTCGATGGATATTATTACAGGCTTTTGCAGCGAAACAGAAGAGGAACATAAGGATACATTGTCTTTGATGGAAGAAGTAAAATATGAATTCGGATATATGTTTGCTTATAGCGAACGCCCGAAAACATTGGCAGAACGTAAATATAAAGATGATGTACCTGCTGAAGTAAAAAGCAGACGGCTTGCTGAGATTGTTGATTTGCAATTAAAACATTCAGCTCTGCGAACAAAAGAAGGTGTTGGGAAAGTGCATAGAGTATTGGTGGAAGGCGTTTCGAAGAAATCAAAGGAAGAATTATTTGGACGCAACTCGCAGAATACAGTTGTTGTATTTCCAAAGAAGGATTATAAAAAAGGAGATTATGTAAATGTCTTAGTGACAGATTGCACGGGTGGTACATTAATTGGTAAATCAATTGACTAATTAAAATTTATTTGACATGACAATTCAGGAAATAAAAAATCGTTTTGGAATTATTGGCAGCTCTCCTTTGCTAGACAGGGCAATAGATATTGCAAAGCAGGTGGCTCCAACAGATTTAACGGTATTAATTACCGGAGAAAGTGGAACTGGGAAAGAGGTGTTTCCGCAGATAATACATGGATTGAGCGCACGTAAACATGGGCAATATATTGCTGTGAACTGCGGCGCAATACCAGAAGGAACAATAGATTCGGAATTATTCGGACATGAGAAAGGTTCGTTTACCAGTGCACATGAAGCACGTAAAGGATATTTTGAAGTGGCAAATGGAGGAACTATATTTCTGGATGAAGTAGCAGAAATGCCTTTGGCTACGCAGGCAAGATTACTTCGGGTGCTGGAAAGCGGTGAGTTTATTAAAGTTGGGTCGTCAAAAGTATTGAAAACAGATGTACGAATTGTGGCTGCAACAAATGTAAATATTCAGCAAGCGATTGAAAAAGGAAAGTTCAGGGAAGATTTGTATTACAGGTTAAATACTGTGCCTATTACTGTTCCCCCATTGCGTGAACGCAAACAGGATATATTTTTATTGTTCAGAAAGTTTGCTTCTGATTTTTCTGCTAAGTATAGAATGCCAACAATAAAGCTGGATGCAGAAGCCGAGCAATTGTTGACCAACTATTATTTTCAGGGGAATGTGAGGCAGTTGAAGAATATTACAGAACAGATTTCGGTGATTGAAAAGCAACGTGAAATTACTGCGGATATTATGCAAAGTTACTTGCCTCAGCAACATGTTTCTTCCTTGCCGATGATTGTAAATAGTGCTTCTCAGCAGGGTGGTGGTGATTTCAGTGAACGGGATTTGCTTTACAAGGTTTTGTTTGACATGAAAAAAGATTTGACGGATTTAAAGAAGATTGTTGTTGATTTAATTGATAATGACAGTCAGTTGAATCAGGATTTTCAACCGGAGAATGCTCAGATAATAAAGAAACTTTATCAGGAAGTGGGAACTGCTGAAACACCAATACAACTTGGATATAATGCACCAGGGACGACTATTGTGAAAAAGGTTACTGAGAAAATACCAGTTCAGGAAGTGGTGGATGAACCGCTTTCGTTGCAGGTAGTTGAAGAAGATTTAATAAGAAAGGCATTGATAAAGCATAAAGGGAAACGTAAAAAAGCTGCAGAAGAATTGGGAATTGCGGAGCGAACTCTTTACAGGAAAATTGATGATTATAATATAAAGGAGCCGGATTATTCGTTGGGTAAATCGGGAGCCAAAGTTTCTATTGAACGGAAACCGAAATTGAAGTAGTTTATATAGGGAATTGTAAATAGCGAATAAGGGTTTGTAAAGAAAAATAGTTTGTTGAAGTATATTAAACATAAGGAAAAGAGTTTTGGGAAACAGTTGAATTATTGTTGTTTTCTATTTGCTGTTGTTCTGTTTTCGGGATGTAAAATCCATTATTCTTTTAGCGGTGCTTCGATTCCGCCGGAGGCGAAAACGGTTTCTGTGCAGTACTTTCAGAATAATGCTTCGCTTGCGCCTCCTACATTAAGCCAGACTTTTACTGAGGCATTGAGAGATAAACTGGGTTCGCAGACGCGTTTGGGATTAGTAAAGAAAGATGGAGATTTGAATTTTGAAGGAACTATTACCGGCTATGCAACTGCTCCTATGGCATTGCAAAGTACGGATGTGTCGGCTTCGAACAGGTTGACAATTACGGTGAATGTGAAATATAGCTGTGCTTTTGATGCGAAGAAAAATTTTGAGCAGTCGTTTTCCCGATTTGCGGATTATAAAGGGACGCAGAGTTTGACTTCCGTAGAAAATGATTTGATTACTACTATAAATGAACAATTGGTGCAGGATATTTTTAACAGAGCATTGAATGATTGGTGACCTTTCTCGTTAATATTCAGTATTTAAAAGAGAGGGAAGGACGTTAGGAAGTAGAGAGAGGATGTCAGGAAGTGAAGAGAGGACGTCAGGATGTGGTGAGAGGATGTTAGGAAGTGAAGAGAGGACATCAGGAAGTGAAGAGAGGACGTCAAGAAGTGGAGAGAGGACGTCAAGAAGTGGAGAGAGGACGTCAGGAAGTGAAGAGAGGACGTCAAGAAGTGAAGAGAGGACGTGAGGAAGTGAAGAGAGAAGAATTGGGTGATTTGATAAAAAAAGAAGAAAAGTATTTTGAATAGAAGTCAGTTTATATCTTATGTAGAAAATCCGGATAAATTATCGGGAAAGGATTTGGTATTGCTGACTGAACTGGTTAGGGATTTCCCTTATTTTCAAACGGGACATTTGCTTTATGCAAAGAGTTTGCATAATGAAAATAGTATTCATTATAATAATCAGCTTAAAATAACTGCTGCTTATGCAACGGATAGGAAAGTACTGCATAGGTTGATTACGAAGGGAATTGAGATTCAGATTTCAGATTTGAAGGTGGAAGAGAAGAATTCCAGATTTCAAGTTTCAAGTTCTAAACTGGAGGATGTGGTGGAGAAGGTTATTAAGGAGGAGGTTTTTGAAGAGAATATTAAGCCGGTAATTGAAGATATTCCGGTGATTGATACTAAGGTTGAAATTGTTGAGATCCCTTCTATTGTTAAGACGGAAGAAAAAGTATTGGAGAAAGTAATTGAACGGATTGAGAAGGAAGAAATTACAGATGCTAAATTGCAGATTTCAGATTCATTGGAGGAGATTGAAGAGAAGATTGAAGAGAAGAAGGTGGCAGTTGAATTTAAGGACGAGGTGTTGGAGAATCTGGAAAAGGAAATGATTTCGGAAGCAGTAAACTCGAGCTATGAGATAGAAATATTAAGTCAAGAGCCTTTGTTTTCAAAAGAAAAAGAAGAATTTCAAGTTTCGGATTTCAGATTGGAGGAGGAGAAAGAGGAAAGGGTAGAAAGTAATTTTGTGCTTAATACTTCTTCAGAAGAAAAGAAAAGCGAGGATAAGCTGGTGGAAGTGGATGAGGATTCGTTGAGTTTTGTGGATTGGCTGAAACATGTGGATGATGGGGAGACTATTGCTATAAAAACGAAAGAGGAAAAAATGGCAGAGCCGGTGGGGAAGACGGATAAAAAATTGGGGGCTTTTGAATTGATAGATAAATTTATAAAAGAGGAGCCAAAAATAGCTCGTCCGAAGGTGGAATTTTATAATCCAGTAAATAAAGCGAAACAATCGGTGGCGGAAGATATTACTTTTGTGAGTGAAACACTGGCTAAAATATACGTTTTGCAAGGTAATTATATCAAGGCTTTACAGGCTTATGAAAATTTACATTTGAAATATCCAGAAAAAAGGCTTTACTTTGCAGCCCAAATTAAAAATTTGAGGAAATTAATTAATCAACAAAATAATAAATAGTAATTAAAAACAAAAATGGGAACTATCATTTCAGCATTAATAATACTTGTTTGTATTCTTTTAATCTTAGTAGTATTAGTACAAAATTCAAAAGGCGGCGGTTTGGCTTCTTCCTTTTCATCATCAAATCAGGTAATGGGGGTAAGAAAAACAGCTGATTTTCTGGAAAAAGCAACATGGACACTTGCAATTGCCTTACTGGTATTGAGCCTTGTATCGACTGCATACAATAAACCTGCAGAAGGAGCAACGAATGCAACCGGTACTGAATCGGTATCGCGTAAAATGGCAGGAGAAGGCGGAAACGGGACTCAGGCAGGAAAACAAACTCAGCAAAACAATGCTGCTCCAGCTGTAAATCAGCCTAAACCGACACATGCTCCGGGAAAGACACCTGAGAAAAAATAATTGACATATAACTCAAAAAGAATGTCAGAGTGTCGCGAACATCTCTGACATTTTTTATGAAAAATGAATAATAAAAGGGGGATAATAACTATTGCGCAAGGAAGAAAGTCATATATAGACATGGCTGTAAATTTGGCGATGTCATTAAAATATAAAATGCCCGGTTCTACAATTGCGGTTGTAACGGATTCAAACGATGAAAGATTAAAAAAATATTTTGATATTATTATTCCTATTAATCCAGACTTCGGATTTGCGTTAGAGCAAAAACTTCATATTTATGAATATTCACCATTTGAAGAAACATTATATTTAGATTCTGATATTCTAATTGTGCGTCCATTTGAATTCTTATTTGATATATTTAAGGGACAGAATGTGAGCACGAGCGGAAAAAAAATAACAGATGGAAGGCATTGGGGGATGGATATTCCATTTATTATGCAAAAATATGACACGAAATATATTATTGTTTTAAATGGTGGACTATTTTATTTCATCAAATCAGAAAAGTCACTTGCTATATTTAGAAAAGTGGTCGCACTGTTAAAAGAATATAACCAAATTGGTGCAGATCTTTGGAGAGAAGGGAAAATAGACGATCAGCCTTTATTCTCAATTGCAATGAGTATTTATGGTCAGGAGCCGATAGATGATAAAGGAAAGGGCATGAGAACACCTTTGGGAATATCAGGTCAATTTAAAATGGATATCTTAAAAGGAATGTGTGAGTTTAATAAGGGGAATGAAAGGGTATTTCCGGCAATAATGCACTTTGGGGGCGAATGTACAAAAACATTTTTTTATAGAAGAGAAGTTCGGAAATTGGAGCTTGGAAGTAGAACAATGCTGCCGAAATTTTTAATTAGTTTTTTTGTTAATGTTGGATATAATATCCCATATACATTTTATGTATTTGTGTATAGAATTGCAAAATCGGTATTAAAAAATAAACGATTTGAAGTCTTCCCTTTAATGCCAATGCATCGTTTTGAATAATTTTCTATAGTAAATATCTGCCAATTTTACAATAGTTATACTTTGGTATAATATATGACTATGGGCAAACGAAATTTTAAAAATCAAAAACTTAAGTTTAACTTTAAATAATTAAAAAAATGGCAAAAACAACGAGTAAAGGAAGTATTACACCATTGGCAGACAGAGTAGTGGTAGAACCAGCAGCAGCTGAAGAAAAAACTGCAGGAGGAATTATTATCCCTGATACAGCAAAAGAAAAACCGCAAAGAGGAAAAGTACTGGCTATAGGAACAGGCAAAAAAGATGAACCGATGACTGTGAAAGTTGGTGACACTGTATTGTATGGAAAATATGCCGGGACTGAAATTCAGATTGATGGTAAAGATGTTCTTATCATGAGAGAGAGCGATATTTTCGCTATTGTGTAGTACGGATAACTAATTCATGCGAATTTACGAATCTGTGTGTACGGATAACTAATCAAACGAATTTACGAATCCGAAGTAAAAAGAAAACAAAAAATTAATTAAACAAATTATTAAAAAAAACAAAAACGAAATGGCAAAAGAAATTTTATTTAACGTAGATGCACGCGACAAATTAAAAAAAGGCGTGGATGCTTTGGCGAATGCAGTGAAAGTAACATTGGGACCAAAAGGAAGAAATGTTATTATTGACAAAAAATATGGTGCGCCAACTGTAACAAAAGATGGTGTAACGGTTGCAAAAGAAATCGAATTGAAAGATCCTGTAGAAAATATGGGAGCTCAGATGTTGAAAGAAGTGGCATCGAAAACAGCTGATGCTGCAGGAGATGGGACAACAACAGCTACAGTATTGGCACAGGCAATAGTAACTGCTGGATTGAAAAACGTGGCTGCAGGTGCTAATCCGATGGATTTGAAACGCGGTATTGACAAAGCAGTGATTGCTGTGGTTGAAAACTTGCGTAAACAATCTCAAAAAATTGGTGACGACTCTAAAAAGATAGAGCAGGTTGCTACTATTTCTGCAAACAACGATAATACTATCGGGAAGTTAATTGCTGAGGCAATGAAACGTGTGAAAAAAGAAGGAGTAATAACTGTTGAAGAAGCTAAAGGTACTGAAACTACTGTGGAAGTGGTGGAAGGAATGCAGTTTGACAGAGGTTACATTTCTCCTTATTTTGTAACTGACACTGACAAAATGGAGGTGGTAATGGAAAGTCCGTTAATCTTGATTACTGATAAGAAAATTTCGAGTATGAAAGAATTACTTCCTGTATTGGAAAAAGCGGTGCAGACAGGAAAACCGGTTTTAGTAATTGCTGAAGATGTGGATAGTGATGCATTATCAACATTGGTGGTAAATAAATTACGCGGTACTATAAAAGTGGCTGCTGTGAAAGCGCCCGGATTTGGCGACAGAAGAAAAGCAATGTTGGAAGACATCGCAATACTTACCGGAGGAACTTTAATATCTGAGGAGAGAGGTTATAAATTAGAAAATGCTGATTTATCAATGTTGGGAACAGCAGAGAAAATTACTATTGACAAAGACAATACAACTGTTGTTGGCGGAAAAGGTAAGAAAGCTGATATTACTTCAAGAGTAAGTCAAATCAAGGCTCAGATAGATGCAACCACATCTGATTATGACAGAGAAAAATTGCAGGAACGCTTGGCTAAATTAGCTGGTGGAGTTGCAGTATTATATGTAGGTGCGGCTACTGAAGTGGAAATGAAAGAGAAGAAAGACCGTGTGGACGATGCTTTGGCAGCTACACGTGCGGCAGTGGAAGAAGGAATAGTACCTGGAGGTGGTGTTGCTTATATCCGTGCAATTGATGGTTTGGAGAAAATGAAAGGAGCCAATGATGATGAAACTACAGGAATTGCTATTGTGATTCGTGCCATCGAAGAGCCATTACGTCAGATAGTTATTAATGCAGGTGTTGAAGGTGCTGTGATTGTTCAGAAAGTACGCGAAGGAAAAGGTGATTTTGGATATAATGCACGCACAGATAAATATGAAAATCTTTATGCTGCAGGTGTAATTGACCCAACTAAAGTTACCCGTATTGCATTGGAAAATGCTGCTTCTATTGCTTCTATGTTATTAACTACAGAATGTGTGTTGGCTGATATTAAAGAAGAAAATGCAGGCGGAATGCCAATGGGAAACCCGGGAATGGGTGGAATGGGCGGAATGATGTAAGGAGAATCAGTAATTAAGTATTAAGAGGAGCAGCGAAAGTTGTTCCTCTTTTTTATTTTTATGATTTTATTGTTAGCCTGTTTTTTATGAATACGTTCATTTGGTTATCAGGAAAAGGAAGATTTTTAAGAAAATCGGTCGTTTCTCCAACAAGACATGGTCAGCTATCAAAAAAATCGGTCGTTTCTTCCTCCTTTTTTGAATCTATTTTACCACAAAACATTGTTTTTCGAACCTTCAATAGTCATTTAACAATATAATAAACAATAAAATACAATAAAATCAGGAGTCCGCATATCGATATTAGAAGACTCTTTTGTTATTGTCACCATTCAGCTGAAAGGAAAATAATTTACTTCTGTATTTATTAGTAATTTTACAATCCGAAGTTTTATATCGCAATCAATGAAAATAAAAAAGCCGTTTTATATTATTTCTTTTGGAGCAATACTAATAATACTGATTATTGGCAGTTGCAAAAAAGATACTGTAACAGGTGATAATACAACACCTGCTTTGGATTGCGTGGTAGCAGAAAATTTCTTTATTGATATAAAAAATATTGTGGATGAAGCCGGATTCAGAAACGGTGCATTTAACGGAATTTTAAATGATACTTCAATTATTGTCAAATTTGATACCTTAAACCATGCCAATCCTGATACTATCAGCATTAATTTCGGCACTTCTGCCATTGCCTGTTCTGATGGTCGTTCTAGAAAAGGAGAAATTATTGCCGTTTATAACGGCCATTATTCAGATACATCAAAAACACATACTATTACGTTATCCAATTATTATGTAGATAACAATTTGATTACCGGCACCATTTCCGATTCGTACAAAGGTTGGAATACAAGCGGACATCAAAGTTTTAATGATACCATCACCGGCAAAATAATGTATCCGCGAGGCACAATCGTTACATTTAATGCAACTAACAAGCTTCAGTTTATAGCCGGAGACAGCACTGCTGTTTGGATTAATCATAAAATGACAATTAGCGGAAATTCAAATGGCTTTGCTTCTGATGGCACTGGATTTACTACTTATATCAGTACTCCTATGTTAAGGAATTTCGCCGCAGGTTGCCGAAAGTATCTGATACAAGGCATTGTGCAAGTTGCCGAATCAAATTTACCATATAGTACAATTGATTTGGGAACCGCTACATGCGATGATTTGATAACTGTTTCAGTTAATGGAAATACATATCAGCTTCATACTAATTAATCTTCTTAAAAAAAAATAACTTTACCCTATGAAAAAGCCTTCTTTCGATGATATATATATGGAACTTGCTGAAAACCTTGCTAAACGCTCACATTGCGTAAAGGCGAAAGTGGGAGCAGTACTTACAAAAGACACCCGGATTATTTCTGTTGGATATAATGGACCACCTGCGGGCACACTCAACTGCGATGAAGAATATCCTCTGGAAGGATGTCCGAGAGACAGCAAAGGCAGTTGTTCATTGGCATTACATGCCGAACAGAATGCAATACTATATGCTTCTAAAAATAATGTGCCCATCGAAGATTGTACTTTGTATGTTACACTTTCTCCATGCATTGCATGTGCCCGTGTTATTTTTACCATCGGCATCAAGAAAGTGTTTTATATGAATTCTTATGCCGACTTTAAAGGATTGCCTTCGGATGAAGGAGTGGATTTCCTAAGAAAATTTGGTGTACAAGTGGAGAGGTATCAGAAGTGATTTCAGAATTTCTCTGCTTTTCCACTTAAAAACTGAACACCTGCTTATTTTTTCCTCAATCACGTATAAAGAAACTACAATTTAGTGTCCCACTGCTTTATTTCAATAGTGATGCTTTTAACTGTTGAAGTATCATTAATAAAATACCAGTTTATTTCCTGTTGAGTAGTAGTTTTATCATCCGAGAAATGGAAGAATAAAATGGATTTCACCAACGGATATTTCTGCGGAAGCTGATGCAATGCTTCTTCAAACCATTCGGAACGTTTGCCGCCAACATTTAAACAGCCGAATTCAGAAATCATCATCGGTTTTTTAAACACAGCAAGCTCGCTATAATGTTTCCCGAATATCTCGCCGAAACTCCACCATTTACTCCAATTTGCCACTGTTCCATAGTTCAAAACACCAATGCCTATCATATCCACAAATGCATCTCCCGGATAGAAAGCATCAAAGAAACCATAAGCAGGATGCGGACTCCACACCCATATAATTTTGTTTGCGTGCTCTTGCTGGAACACAATATGTATATGTCGCCATGCGGCAATATAATCCTTTGCCGAATTATTTTGCGGTCCCCACGGATAACGATACGGGTCGTTCATCTCGTGCCCCACACGTAAATATATAGGTTGATTAATTTCCGCAGCCGCCTTCGCCCAGCTATGTATGTAAGCATCGTATTTTCCTTTCGCCACATCTCTTAAACCTCCCACATCACGCTTTTCTGACACACGCAGACCCGGAAATTTCTCTGCATCAAAATCAGTAAGCCATGGTTCCCATGTTATCACCGGCAATGAACCCATTTCAAGTATCGCTTTCACTTGCAATTGAGGAAACTGTTGTTCTTCCTTACTTCCCCAAGCTGTATAAATATGAATTAACGGAAATGTTGTTCTTAGCGTATCTTCAAGATTAATGGTGCTTTCAAACGATTCCGTATTTTTATTGTCGAATGCACCAAGCAAAATTCGAGGCGGATAACGAAGTATAGCCGAATCGTTTCTATACCCACTGAACCATGCCAGCTTGTCCGAACGTTTATCTTTTCGGCTGCTGATAATTATATTCTGTTCCACCTTCTGAACAGCATCTCCGGCACCTGTTACCAGATTTTCAAGCGGTCCTTTTGATTTTTTCCCAAAATAGGAAAGCAGTAAAACTATGCCTACAGCAATGGTAATGGCAACCAATGTGGTGGCAATTCTAAATCTTTTCCGGTGCATCATCTTCTTTAATAATTATAGTGTTTAAATCAACTTTATCCCAAGGGTCTTCTTCTGTTAAATAATTTGCTTCAAGTGCTGCAAGCAAACCGCCGCAACTCATAATAAAAGCAAGGAATGCAAAGCCCATCATTCCCCAAGTTCTTTCAGCAGTAAATAATAATTCGGATACCGGAGTATAAAATTTACGAATTATAAATACTGTGATAAATGTAAAAATGAAAAGCAGAATATGCAAAACAATAGGCCGTGCAAAAGGTGTGAAATAACCGCGTACTGCCTTTTTTGCTGTGGGTATATAAGGTATGTCAGCATTTACTATTGACAATAAAAAGCCGAGAAAGAATACGCTCCACGATGCATATTTTAATACCATGCCGCGCCAGTGAAATCCACGTTCGGTTTCCGGATGACTCATCCACTGCTGCATATACATATAAATAACAATAGCGAAAAATGCAACGTAGGAACCATGTATTAAAAACTCCACAAAATTCATGTGGGCAGGTAATATACCGGTAAAGAAGAATAAGAAGGGAATGATGGTAAAGAAGAATGAAGTGGCTCCGGAAAGATAATAAGTACCGATAGTTAAATACGAAATCCTTTGCCAACCCGTAAGTTTGCGAAACAGTTTTGGCATTTCAACAAACGTTACTTCAAACACTCCTCTTGACCATTTTAACTGTTGTTTGCAGAAAGAACCAAAATCTTCGGGTACCAATCCTCTACTCACCACCACAGGATTATAAATAGATTTCCAACCGGCAGCATGTATTCTTATAGAAGTTATTAAATCTTCTGCCAGCCCAATCCCATGTCCGCCAATACTTTCAAGTGCTTTTCTTCGGAATGTACAATTAGCACCAATGGCTACACTGCAACCATAACCATGCATTCCCATCTGTGTAGGACCATAGAAAGCATACGTCTGTTCGGCTGCACCTTTAGCAGTGAACGAGCGGTATTGATTATAATAAGCCTGCGAAACCTGCACAAATCCAACCTTGTCGTCCTGAAAATAACCAAGTGTATGGTCAAGGAAATTAGGAAAAGGAATATGGTCTGGGTCGAGTACCAGTATAAAATCTTCGGTAGTTAGCTGCAGCGCTGCATTTATCTTTCCTGCCTTTGCTCCCGGAATACCAACCAGTTCAAGCCATACAGCACCATTGCGTTCAGCACATTCTTTAAATGCAGGATTACGGGTATCATCTAATAAATATGTTGTATGCGGATAAGTAATATTTCGACAAGCAGCAAGCGTTTTTTCAAACATCTCCAATGGTTCCCCTGGTGAACTAGTAGTGAATATAGCAATACGCAATCCTTGAGGAGCCTCTATTTGTTCTGGTTTTGCAATACGCAAATAACTCATCCAGATAACAATTAACCGAAAGGTGCTGTACCAGAATACAACACTTAACAAAATAAATAACCAGATGTTTCCGATATGATCTTCACGAAACCACCAGTCGGCAAACTGCAGTATGCTTAGTATTCCGGCGATAAACAACACAAGCAGAAAGAAGCGTTGCCAGTTTTTAATTGGTGCCGCTTCACGATATTGCCAGAGTTTTTTATTTCTTTTTCCTGCCATTGCCAAAGCTTACATTCAGGATGATGCCTGCCGTATTAGAGGTATAAAAATTGTTTCGTAAAAAAGTATAATTCGCTTTCAATGATGTTTTGTTTGTAAGATGATATAGCACGAATACACTTATTTCATCCGGATAAAAATTCACTTTTTCATAATCTCTATTTACAAATAATGTGTTGTCACTCTTTTTATCAAGATACAAATAAGGATTTTCGGTAGTGCCCACGAAACCTATGTTTGCATTCAATCCGATTGAAAAGTGTTTGTTGGGATTACATTCTATATTAAGCAAAGCGGAATGTACACTTTGTTTGTAAGGAGTAAAATAAGGATTGTAAATTCCGGTGATGCCGGAATTGTCAGGATTGAAATTTAGAATATCATCCGTTAAAGTTGCTTTTGAAGTAAAACGATTTTCCTTTGCTGTACTATATCCATAAGCATATCCGATGCGGAACTGAAAGGTTGAAAGTTTTAAAGGTGGCGCAAAAATCCATCCGCTATAATTAGTTATGTAATTGTCATCTGCATTGTACATATCCATGCTGCCAATTAATTTGCCGTTCCAGGAGTTACGATTACTCCAGCCAGCACTCACTGAATAATGATATGGCATCACTTCGGTACCAAGACTTGATAGCGTGGTTAAATAAGGTTGGTGTGAAGCCTGCACAGATATTTTTAAATACTTAAAACTTGTTTTGGTGATTTCAAAATTCCCCGTCCACGAACTTGTACTGCCCGGTAATTGAACAAATCCACCATTCAGATTTATAAGAAGTCCTGCCTTGCTAAAATTCATTTTATCTCCTATTGTAATTAATTCAGCCGACTTGGAGGAAGAAGATGGAAAAAACAAAGGTGCAGCAACATTTATATAAGG
>CAIQBY010000076.1 GCA_903870175.1 uncultured Bacteroidota bacterium | reverse complement strand
TATGACAATTCTATCATTCAAAATCCTGAGGTACAACTTTTTTGTTAATTCCTTCATCCCTTATGTAACTACGCCCGATGCGATATTGCGGTATGGTTTAACTGATTTACAAGTTGCTGCACTAAATGAATTCCTTAAAAAGTGGAACGATGATTTCGCAAATTATGTTAATCCTTTAGCATCTAGCAAAATTGTAATTGATACTCAAAATGGCGATTACCAAACTGGATTTACCTTGACCCAAAGTATCAGAAGTTTAATAAAAAACAATACAACAATTACTCTATCGAGCGAAGAAAGAGTGGTATGTGAAATCAGCAAACCGGGTTCGAGCGGTACTTCCGGAGTACCAAAATATTCACCATCGATTGCCTGTATGGTTCAATCTTCATTAAGTCTGTTCTTTTTGGCAATCAATCCTGCCTTGATGCATAGTGGAGCCAAGCCTCCGGGCATTGCAGCAATAGGATTTAAAATAGCTATAACGGATGCAGGTGCTCCTATTCCTCCACCGGAAGCTTATGTAAGACAGGAAAATGAAACTTCAACTTATTTTGAAATGTTGTTTACTTCCGCTCAGGTTGGCAAAACACTGTACATTATCGGTTTTTATATTAATGGTAAAGGCGTTGCAGGCAAAGACGGAATACCTTGTGTGGTAACAATTGTATAATGTTTAATTATTATTGTTTATTGCAATAATCGATAAACATTAATAAATAAGCAATAATAAAAAAGCCTCGTAGAAATACGAGGCTTTTTTGTGTTGGTATGGAAAAGGTGCAATTCGACAGGCTCAGTGACCGCGATAACCTTCAAACTGCGCCCGATTGTACCGGAAATCCTTTTTATTCTTCTTTTTCAGAAGAATAAAAAGATTGAAGGGGAAAGCGGGAACGAACTTGCGAGATTGCAGAAACGGTATTCGCCCAAATAAATAATCAATAAAAATTACTTGATAAAACAGGTCAATTATGAAATTCCCCTTTGTTTTTTAATATTCTCATAAGCATTTTGCAGCTTCTGAAACTTCTCTTTTGCAGCTTTCTGAACTTCTTCGCCTAAAGAAATTACTTTATCAGGATGGTATTTGACAGCCATGCGGCGGTACGCTTTTTTCACTTCTTCATCGGATGCTTTGGGCTCAATTTCGAGTATTTGATAATCGCTGTTTACATCGCGGAAATACATTGCTTTTAGCGAGGCGAAATCGGCAGGATGAACGCCTAGATAATTGGAGATGGTCTGGATGGTCTGTAATTCCAGCACATCCACACTGCCATCCGCCTTGGAAATACCGAATAGATAATGAATAATCTGCAATCGTTCTGCCACAGGCATAAATTGTTTTATCTGCTGGCAAACCTGTTGCAAAGGAATATCCTGTTTCAGTATTTCTCTCAACATCAGCATTTGCTGCTGTGCATGGTCTTCACCGAATTGCTGAACAAGAAATTTCTTGACAAAATCAAGTTCGCTTTTCATTGTCTTGCCGTCGCTTTTAATCACAGCAGCTGATAATACAAGCAGACAGGCCGCAAAATCTCCTACCGGCGGAACACTTCCACCGGAAGAATAAGTGGTGCTTCCATCTTTTTGTACGGTTACTTCGGCTGCATCAAAAGCCGAACCTAGCGCAAAACCTAATACGGCACCCAGCGGACCGCCAAAAGCCCATCCTAATCCACTGCCTACCCATTTACCAAATTTTATTTTTGACATTATCTATACTATTTTGGTGCGAAATTACATTATTTGATTCATTGAAACACAAATGAATTAAAAATTGCTGACCTATGTAAACTACTATGTTTACATTTGCAAAATAAAACAAAAGAATAACGTATACTTAACCTATGAATAATTTCTTATTGGTTTTTTTGGGTGGCGGATTAGGAAGCATCGTGCGGTATGGGATTTCTGAAATAGTAAGAACCTATTTCAAAAGTATTTTTCCTCTTGCTACAATTTGTTCAAATATTATCAGTTGTTTGATATTAGGACTGGCAGTAGGCATATTTTTTGAAAAGGTTGGGGCGGTAACAACTATGCGAATGTTGGTAATAATAGGATTTTGCGGAGGGTTGAGCACCTTTTCTTCATTCAGTTATGAATCGGTAGAACTAATGCGCACAGGGCATGCGATGATTGCAATTGCAAATATTTTAATCAGTGTTACCGTATGCGTTGCTCTTATATATTATTTAAGTAAACAATCATTATAAAATTCATTTATGAAAAAAACATTTTTTATTCTTGGTGCTTTCGGCATCTCTTCTGTATTAATTTCATGGGGCATCTTCGGGCACGAACATATAAATAAATCATCGGTAATGGCTTTGCCTCAGCCAATGCAAACGTTTTTTTATAATCATATTGATTATGTTACTCAGGAATCCACAGTTCCTGATTTACGAAAATATACATTAGCTGACCGCTTGGAAAATCCCCGCCATTTTATTGATTTGGAAAATTACGGAGCATGGGATAGTTTGCCTAAAACAATGAAGGAAGCGAAAGCAAAATACGATGATAAATTTTTAACGTCGAATGGAATATTGCCTTGGTTTATGGAAGAGATGATGGAGAAATTGACGAAGGCTTTTAAGGAAAAACGCAAGACAGATATTCTTTTTATAGCTGCTGATTTAGGGCATTACATGGGAGATGCGCACATGCCGCTGCATACGTCAGCTAACTTCGATGGTCAGATGACAAATCAAAAGGGAATACATGCATTATGGGAAGCGCAATTGCCTGAAAAATATGGCAACACTTATTCGTTTAATGTGCCTGAAGCAAAATTTATTGATAATGTGCACAATGAAATCTGGAGAATAATTGCGGCATCCAACAAACTTAAAGATTCTCTATTAACTATAGACAATGAAGTAAGGAAAGGTTTTACGGAAGATAAAATTCTTAAAAAAGATGCAGAAGGAAAAGTGGTGAAAAATAAATTCGGCAGCACTTTTTATAGTGATGAATATGCAGAGAAATTAAATACTGCATTAAAAGGTATGGTGGAAAGACAATTACGCAAGTCGATAATTGATGTATCCAATCTTTGGTACACCGCCTGGGTGAATGCAGGCAAGCCTGATTTAACGGATTTGGACTCGCCTGAATTAACCAAAAGAAATCAAAAACATTATCAGGAAGATTTGGAACTTTGGAAAAAAGGAAAATTGTACGGAATGGATAGTGAAAAAGATTTTTAATACTCGACAGTAAATTGTATCAAATGAAAAAGAGTATTGCAATATTATTTATTTGTTTTGTTGTTTCTGCAAATGCTCAAACAGCTAAGCCAAGTTCAGCACAGGCAAGTGTTACATCCAAACCTAAGTTGGTTGTAGGTATTGTTATTGACCAGATGCGTTATGATTACATCTATCGTTATTGGGACAAATTCGGTAATGATGGATTTAAACGTTTGGTAAACGAAGGATTCTTTTGCAGAAATACCAATTATAATTATGTGCCCACTTATACAGGTCCCGGCCATGCATCCATTTATACAGGCACCACGCCAGCGGTTCATGGGATAATAGCAAACGACTGGTATGATAAACCTACAGGTAAAAGTATTTATTGTGCCGAAGATAATGATGTAATGAGTGTGGGGACTACTTCTTCGGAAGGAAGACGTTCACCTGTAAATATGCTGACAACTACTATTACTGATGAATTAAGAATTTCATCTAATATGAAATCAAAGGTAATAGGGATTGCATTAAAAGACAGAGCTGCAATATTACCTGCCGGACATGCCGCCAGTGCTGCATATTGGTATGATGGCAGCAACGGATGTTTTATCACGAGCTCATATTATATGAATGTGTTACCTGATTGGGTGAATGAATTTAATAAGAAAGAATTACCTAAACAGTATTTGAGTCAACCGTGGAATACCCTTCTGCCTATTGAGCAATATAAGGAAAGTCTGCCTGATGATAATGCATACGAAACTGTTTTTAAAGGAGAAACAAAACCGGTTTTTCCTCATAATATTCCTGAACTAATGGCGAAGAATGGAGGTTTGAATATTATTCGTGCCACGCCTTTTGGAAATTCACTTACAAAGGATTTCGCAATAGAAACAATGAAGAACGAGAATATGGGCAAGTCGGGAACTACTGATTTTCTTGCTGTTTCTTTTTCATCACCTGACTATATCGGTCATGCTTTTGGTCCTAATTCGGTGGAGCAAGAGGACGATTATATTCGTCTGGATAAAGACCTTGCAGAGCTTTTTAAATTTATTGATACGCAGGTTGGGAAAAACAATGCATTGATATTTTTAACTGCCGACCATGCTGCACCTGAAGTTCCCAACTATCTGACAGATTTAAAAATCCCTTCCGGATATGTTCATACAAAAAAAATGGCTGATACTTTGAAGAAACATTTGCTGTCTGTTTTCGGAGATTCGCTGATGCTTTCTTTTTCAAATCAACAGGTTTTTTTAAACCATGATATTATCGCATCAAAAAAACTAAATCTTAATTTGATAGAAGAAGATATTGCTACCTTTCTGATGACAATGCCCGAAGTTTCAGAAGTGCTTACTGCTGCCACTCTTAATAATTCCCAGTTTACAGAAGGCTCACGTTATTTGATGCAAAAGGGATATAATGCTAAGCGTTCGGGAGATGTGCTTGTAAACTTCCTTCCTGATTATATTGATGCGTATTCTACAACTGGCACTACTCATGGTTCGCCATACAGTTATGACACTCATGTTCCTTTATTATTTTTTGGCTGGAATATTAAACAAGGCAGCACTTCCGAACAGGTATATATTACTGATGTTGCCGCTACACTGGCAATGATGCTTAATATTCAGTTCCCTAATGGCTGCACCGGAAAACCAATTTCAATTTTAGTAAAATAAATCAACTACATTGGAGATAGTTGTAAATACACGACTTTTATTACCCAACAAACTCGAAGGGATTGGCTGGTTTACATTCGAAACCCTGAAACGCATTACCAACAACCATCCTGACGATCACTTTATCTTTTTATTTGACAGAGATTTTGATGAGGATTTTCTTTTTGCTGATAATATAACTCCTGTAATCCTTTCGCCGCAGGCGCGACATCCATTTTTGTTTTACTGGTGGTTTGAGTTTTCTGTTGCTAACTTTCTTAATAAATTTAAACCTGATTTATTTATTTCGCCTGACGGTTACATGTCGCTTAAAGCAAACTGCAAACAATTGGCTGTTATTCACGATTTAAGTTTTGAGCATTATCCAAAAGATGTATCTTATATTGTAAGGAAATATTACAAACATTTTTTTCCTAAGTTCGCTCGCAAAGCAGCACGAATAGCTACTGTTTCGGAGTTTTCTAAAAATGATATTATTAAGCAGTATGGAATAAGTGCTTCAACCATTGATGTAGTTTATAACGGGTGCAATGAGTTGTATCAACCTATTGACGAGGAACAAAAATCGGCAACAAAAGAGTTGTTTTCAAATGGTGCCGATTACTTTTTATTTGTTGGCGCACTGCATCCGCGTAAAAATATTTCACGTTTATTTCAGGCTTTTGACAAGTTCAAATCAATAAACTCGAACAATGTAAAACTTGTAATTGTTGGCGAAAAGTATTATTGGACACACGATATAAAGATGACATACATTAATATGAAACATAAAGATGATGTTATTTTCACTGGCAGATTATCGCCGGAAGATTTAAAAAACGTTATTGCTTCTGCTCTTGCAATGACGTATGTTCCATATTTCGAAGGGTTCGGAATTCCTATACTTGAAGCCTTTAATTGTGATGTGCCTGTAATAACTTCAAACATTACTTCGATGCCCGAAGTAGCCAACGACGCTGCTTTGCTTGTTAATCCTTTTTCTGTTGATTCGATCGCCAATGCAATGAATTACCTATATAAAGATGAAGATATGCGTAACTCACTTATAGCAAAAGGCAGGAAAAGAAAACTTGATTTCAGCTGGGACAAAACCGCTGATGCCCTTTGGCAGAGTATTCTTAAAACAGTTAAGGGTAATTAGTAAATAGGGAATGGGATTGAAGAATGTTGAAGAAATATTTTGATAAACATTTACTGGAGGCTGGCTGTGATGAAGCCGGCAGAGGCTGTTTGGCGGGAGATGTATTTGCTGCGGCTGTTATATTGCCAAAGACTTTTAAGAATAAAATTCTTGATGATTCAAAAAAACTTACTGATAAACAGCGAAAATATCTTCGTCCTATCATCGAGGAAAATGCTATAAGTTGGGCTGTTGCCCAGGTGAGTGCAGCAGAAATTGATGAAATAAATATCCTTAATGCTTCTTTTCTCGCTATGCATCGCGCCATTGATAAACTGAAAATTATTCCGGAAAGTTTATTGATTGACGGCAACCGTTTTAAAAAATACAAATCAATTCCTCATACCTGTATCATCCAGGGCGATGGTAAATACATGAGTATAGCAGCAGCTTCTATTCTTGCAAAAACGTATCGTGATGATTATTTGGATAAATTACATGATGAATTTCCCGAATATAATTGGTTGCACAATAAAGCGTATGGAACTAAAAAACATCGCGAAGCAATAGAGAAATTTGGTGTTACACCTTATCACAGGCTAAGTTTTAGATTGCTTCCTGAGCAATTGAAATTGGAATTGTAAAATAAAAAATCTTTTTTAAAAGAGTTTTCTGCTTTTTGTTTTATAGTTCAAGAGGTGTGATTAAACTTTCAAAGGCAATATTTGTGCTAACTTGTTATGAACACCAACCAAAGTTATAAAATTATTATTGCTTGCAAATCAACAGCAAAAAATAAGCTCCCATTTCTGTTGCTTTCTTTATAGTTTCATCCTGCTTTTATCATCCAGTTTTAAAAACTTCCTCTAAAGCTCAAAATCTCTTGTTTAAATAATGGTTTTCCTTATTGCAAATTTCTTTCTCATTTTAATAATCAAATGCCTTTGGGTTTTTTGAAGTAAAATCAGTCTGTTTTTCCGTGATTTTCAATAAAAGAAAATCGATTAATATTGTTGGAAAAGGTTTACCTTTGTTTCAAATTATTAAAGAATGAATCGATCTTTAACTTAAATATCCTCCCCGCCATGAAAAAATTAAACTGTATATTACTAGTCGATGATTTGCCAGCCGACAATCATTTTCTTCAAATGATGATTGAAGAAATGAATATCGCTGAAAATATTAAAGTGGCATTAAATGGTATCGATGCATTGAATTACCTCAAAAACGAAAATAATATAATTCCGGATTTGATTTTCCTTGATATTAATATGCCCAAAATGAATGGCTGGGAATTTTTGGAAGAATACAAAAAATTAGATAAGAATACAAAATCGAAAATAGTGATTGTTATTCTTTCCACTTCCATTAATCCAGATGATATAAAGAAATCCGAAGGAATTGAAGAAGTTTCGGATTTCGAAGTTAAGCCATTGGATAAGGATGCAATAGAAAATATATTGTATAAGTTTTTTTAAGTTTACATTACCATCCTCCCAACATTAGCTGTTGAAATTATTTTGTTGAAAGAATTGATTAAACAGGAACTAATTAATACAACTTACGATTCATTCAAAAACATATATCTTAAAGACAGCATTGGATTTTATGAAGCCGATAGTATTGATGATTATTTAAATGGTGATGTTCCTGTTCATATTCGTTGGGAAAATTATGATGAACGGGATAACTGGGAAAGATTGCTTCCTCTATTATCTTGTGCTATACATGCTGAGAGAATAAGAACCGGCAACTGGTTTTTTTATGGATGCAAAGGGAAAACGGTTTATATTACCCTGCATTGACAACAAACTTAAAGAGAAAATCCTATTGTTACTGAATTAACTTTTAAACTGGTTGATATCACTGATTTTGAGGTTTTGAAAAAAGAGCAGAAACAAACAATTTTAAACATCCTTGATTTTAAAATTGATGAATTTACTAATAAAAATAATGATTTCGATAATTATTGTATAGTTTAAAGTTATTATATTAAAATTATAATTAATCAGTTTCATTTCTATAAGCAAACATAAAGCACTCTAAATAAAAAAGCGTCCTGTAGTAATACAGGACGATTTTAGCTTTATTAGGTTGTCGGTTAATACCCCGAGGCTCTGCCTCGGAATTAAAAAAATCCTTTAACTGATACCTCGAGGCTCTGCCTCGGGGTAATTCATTGAAAGGAAAACTCTATTTAATGATTCTCACCTTTTTAGTGATAAGTTTCTCATCCACTAAAACTTTAACAAAGTAAACTCCTTGATTTAAACCTGCTGTGTTGATTTCAACTTTAGAATTATTAAATTCACCTTTGAATGCAACTTGACCAAGCACATCATAAACTTCAACTTTATCAATTCTGAAGCCATCCACTTCTACTATTACGTAATCATTAGCAGGGTTTGGATAAACTGATACCTGATCACTTAAAGCATCATAAGTTGCAATTCCTGCTGTGTTAGTAATCAGGAAGGTTGAAGATGCGGAGCATCCGTTAGCATCAGTAACAATTACTGAATATACACCTGGAGCTAAACCTGAAACATTTTCTGTTGTTGCGTTATTTGACCAAAGGAAAGTATATGTTCCTCCACCACCTGTTACAGCAATATTAATGGCTCCGTTATTTGTTCCTGTTGAATTAACAACAGTTCCATTAACTATCACCGGACTTGAAGGTTGTCCAATTGTATAATTAGTGGTAGAAATACAATTGTTTCCATCATGCACAACTACAGTGTATGTACCTGCAGTAAGATTAAAATTGTTTTGAGTAGTTACTTCATTTGACCAGCTGAAATAATAATTAGATGTTCCTCCAGTCACAGATAATGCAATTGCTCCGTTATTCCCACCGTAACATGTCACGTCTGATGCGTTAGCTGTTACACTTAAAGCAGTAGGTTCATAAAGGTTTACAGGAATTGTTTTAATACATCCGCTTGCATCTTTAACATATACTATATAAGAACCACCAAATAGATTTGAAAATAAATTTGGTGTCTGATAAGTTGCTCCATCTATACTGTATTTCAAAGCACCTGTTCCTCCTGAAGCTGTTACCGAAATTGATCCGTCATTTGCTCCATGACAGTTAATATTTAAAGTATTACAGTACAATGAAATTACTAGAGGCTCAGTAACTGTTGCTAATACATAACCAAAACAACCACCTGCATCCTTAACCAAAACACCATAAGTGCCTGCACCTAAATTAGAGAAAGTACTGCTCGACTGATATGTGCTTCCGCCATTAATGCTGTAAGCTAAAGTTCCGGCACCGCCGCCAACTTGCAATGCTACTGAACCGGTATTGCTTGCGTTACAAGTTGCATTTACAACATTTGTAGTGATTACAAAAGCATTTGGTTCTGTAAGCGTTTCAGTAACATTACCGATGCATCCTACAGCATCTTTTACAGTTACATTGTAAACACCGGCAGGTAAACCGCTGAATACAGGAGATATTTGATAAGCAGTACCATTGATGGAATATTGAAGAGTACCAGTACCACCAGAAACAGTGCCTACAGTAATAGTTCCATCACTTCCTCCATTACAATTAACATTAGTATGATTGCTTGAAAGAATAGAAGGACCGTTTGAATCGAATACACTTGCATTAATTGTAGAAGTACATCCTGTTCCATCCTGTGCTGTTATCACATAAGTACTAGCAGCTAATGATGAAAAAGTACCGGCTACGAAAGTACCGCCATTTATACTATAAGTATAACCGGAACCGGAACCACCAGTTGCCGTAACCATAATTCCTCCATTTGAATTACTGCAAGTTGAATTTGTTGATGTAGCAACAGGCACTATAACAGAAGGCTGAGTGATAGTTCCAGTTGTTTTGAAGATACATCCATTTGCGTCTATTACAACCAAAGGATAAGTGCCTGCGGCTAAATTGCTAAAGATACCGGTACTTTGGTATTCACCATCAGTACCGATTCCATATTCATATCCTGATGTTCCGCCACTGCCTGTGATTGTTAAGGTACCATCCTGATTTCCATTACAAGCTGCACTAGTTGGAGTTACAGTTGCAGATACTGAAGTCGGTTGATATAAAGTTGCTAAAATGTTACTTACACATCCTACAATATCTCTTGCATATACAGTATATGTTCCGGCAGTTAAGCCAAGGAAATTTGTTCCTGACTGATAACTGATATTATCTAGGCTGTACACTACAGAACCAGTACCGCCTGTTGTTGTGGTTACATTAATTTCTCCATTAGCACTTCCATTGCAAGTAAGGTCTTTTGTTGAAGCTGTTAATCGTATTGTTTGAGGTTCAGTTATATGAAATATTCTTATATCAGTACATCCTGCAGCATCTTTTACAATTGCAGTATATGTACCTGCAGTCACATTTGTGAAAGTTCCGCTTGCCTGATAGGTTGTTCCTCCATTTATACTATATTGAACAGTTCCTGTTCCTCCTGAAGAAGTTAATGAGATACTTCCATCGTTTCCTCCGTTACAACTTACATTTGTTGAATTAGTAACACTAAAAGCAGGTCCGCTTGAATTACTTACCACAACTATTGTAGAATAAGTACAACCATTTGCATCTTTGGCAGTAATTGTATATGCACCTGCAGTTAATCCTGAGAATGTTCCGCTTGATTGATAAGTTCCTGAATTACATTTGTATTGCATAGGAGGTACGCCACCGGAAGAAGCAACTAAGATTCCACCATCTGCGTTTCCACAAGTTGCATTAGTAGAAGATGCAGTAGTGAAATGAATAACAACAGGTTGATTAATTATAAAACTTGTTGTTTGAATACATCCATGAGCATCTTTCACATACAAATTATATACCTGAGCAATCAATCCAGTGAAATTTGCTGAAGATTGATAACTGTCACCATTAATACTATAGGTGTAAGGAGTTGCGCCGCCAGTGCCAACAGCAATGATACTTCCATTATTTGAACCATTGCAGGTTACATTAGTTATTGCTGTTGCATTAACTGCAAGACCAACAGAAACAACTTTGGAATATGTCTTGATACAATTTCCACTCCATCCTTCAATCATAGAAGTTAGAGTTATTGTATACATACCAGCAGTTGCGTAAGCATGAGTAGGATTTGCTAAATGAGAAACAGTAGTTCCATCACCAAAGTCCCAGCTATATAAGGAGTTCGAACCTGAGTATCCCTGTCGCGTAATTTTGTTGAACATACTGTCTGTAGTCATTTGTGTACTGTTTATAAATGACAATGAGGCTCCAGTATTTACACATGTTGATGTAAGAGAAAACATTGGTGTATTAAAGTTTATCATTCTAGGGCAAATATAAAAATCGCCATCCTTGATAAATGCACTCATCGCACTTGCCCAATTGAATCCTGTGGAAGTTCCTGCTAATGAAGCTAAATCTTCTCCAAGGCCTTCACCGTTGCCTGTATAGCGAAGAGCAAAGTCACGTCCCCATCCCGGAACATTTACTATTTCTACTACTAAAGCAAAATTACTATTTACTGCCACCGCCGGAGAAAAACTCACATCAAAAAATGCAGGACTCCATGCGTAGAAATTTTGAATAGGTGCTGTTGCAAGGGCTGTTCCTGTTGGTCTGCCATTAGAATCCACATTGTAAAGACTTACTCTTAATTTTACTCCTAAGCCTAATGGAACTGTTCCATAAACCCTGGCACCACCTACTTTGCCAGGTCCCGAATAATGATACGTCTGAGAAGCTTTCTCTTCTGCACCGATAGTTAATGTGTAAGCACCTGTCGTGCCTCATTTTTTGAGTCGACGTATGCATTCCTGTCATCCGAACAGGTTGTTTGTGCATGCGTACTCAAAAGGCTTAAGAATAAGCCTGCCGCGATTAATGTAATTCTCTTTTTCATTGTTTTTTTTTAAATTGTTCGTTAGTAGTACTAAAAATTTACTTGCACAAAAGTATTTTGTAGCTATTGGGGATGAAATGGAGTTGGTCAAAAGAGATAGTGATGTTCATCACAATTGTCATTTTATTGCTTCATGTTTCTAAAAATCATAAAATGCCAAGAATCACTGAATCTTTTGATTGAACTCATTACAAATAATTTATTGTATATATATTTTTGTGAAATAATTTATAAATGATGACCTCGAAAATAATACTATTGGTTTTGTTATTTATAGTAATCGCAACTGCATTTTCGGTTACGTTAAATTTGTACGAATAAAATATTACAATGAAAGCAACTTATATACTTATTGCAGTATTTTTATTAATTACAATAACATTAATCTCATTAAATTTAATGGATAATCCTGTTGGACCACATGGTGGTGTCGTAAAGCAGGCAGGAATGTATAATATAGAGTTGAAAAACAGTTATCCAAATCTCTATGCGTTTTTACTAGATAATCGACAAAGACCAATCAGCAATAAAGGAATTTCCTGTGATGGAAAATTAATATTTGCGGATAGTACTTCTTCAATAATTCTATTCAAACCATTTTGGGAAGATGGATTTTCTATGAAATTGGGCTCAATTAGATATTATGCCTGTAGAATTAATTTTAATGTTTCCGGAAAAGTTGTTTCCGCATTATTTGATAATGATAATTTAATTGCAACAAAAAAATAATTGTTATGACAAAATACAAATACAGGGAGATTATCCATGTCTTAATTATTTACTCCCCAAAAAACTCTTTCAGTTTAAAAGTATCTTTTAAACGAACACCTTTTTCTGTGTGTTTAACAGTGCAGCATTCATTCACGGAATCATGTTCGAAAAATAGGATGTACTCATTATCCGCTGCTGAGTTCATAAAAACTTCTTTTTCCGCAATTGTAAGTAATGGTCTCGTATCATATCCCATTACGTAAGGTAAGGGAATATGTCCGGTTGAAGGAAGTAAATCAGCCATAAAAACTACAGTTTTCCCTTTATAATTTATATGAGGTAACATCATTGCATCTGTATGTCCTCTCATATATTTAAGCATTATATTTTGACCTATTTGAGTACTGCTTTCCCCATCAATAAATTTTAACTGTCCACTTTCCTGAATAGGTAGAATGTTTTCCTTTATGAAGCTAGCTTTCTCCCGAGCATTTGGTTTCACTGCCCATTCCCAATGTTCTGAATTGCTCCAGTATGTTGCATTTTTAAAAACAGTTTCTAATTTGGTTCTGTCTGCATTATATTTTATACTTCCTCCACAATGGTCAAAGTGCAGGTGAGTTAAAAACATATCAGTAATATCATCGACCCCGAAGCCAGCTTTTTTCAAAGAATGTTCAAGTGAGTCGTTGCCATTAAGGTAATAATGTCCAAAGAATTTTGCATCTTGTTTTGATCCCATTCCATTATCGATTAATATTAATCTGTTGTTATCCTCTATAAGCAAACAGCGCATCGCCCAGTTACACATATTGTTTTCATCCGAAGGATTGGTTTTATACCAAATTGATTTTGGAACTACTCCAAACATTGCTCCTCCATCTAATTTAAAATTGCCGGTATTAATTACATGTAATTTCATTTTTCTTATTTTTATTTTGATACGAAGATACTAACCTTACTTGAAAGAAAGATAAACCAATTTGATAAAACACTATTTAGTATCTTCGCATTTCAAAATTTGTTATTTATGCAAAATGGATTTATCAAAGCTTAAAAAACGCCCTTCTTATCCGTTTGAAACCATTGCAGTGGCAGTTGCTTTTTCATCGAGATTTGAATTTTTATTAATAGAAGCAAAAAGACTTTCTGATGTAATTGGAGCTCATTTGTTATTGTTGCATATTGGAGAAAAGTCGAGAGAGAAGGAACAAATGCTTGATGAAATGATGGCAAAATGTGGAATAGATTCAAACAAAAGTCGGGTTATATGGATGGAAGGAGAACCAGTTGACACTTTATTAAAGTTATGTAAATTAAATATTGTAGACTTATTGATATTAGGCGCACTTGAAAAAGAAAACCTTTTTAAATTTTACATTGGTTCTATTGCACGAAATATAAGTAGAAAAGCAAAATGTTCTGTGTTATTGCTTACCAGCCCTTCTGCAAAGCCTCAAAAATTCCGAAAGTTTGTTGTGAATGGTGTTGATAATCCGAAAACAATTCACACAATTAATACATCGTTATATCTGGCGAAATTATTAAAAGTAAAAGATGTGACTGTTGTTAATGAAGTAGAAGTGCCGGGACTTGCAATGACCATTGCGGAGGATAGTACAGCTCCTCAAACAAAAGAAATAAAAAAGAATTTCGAAGAAGAGTCCGCTGAAACACTTAATTCAATAATAGAAAAGTGTGATAAAGGAAATATAAATCTTACTAACAAAATACTTAAAGGTAAACCTGGATATGCAATAAGTAAGTTTGCAAAAGATAAAAATGCAGACTTGCTCATCATTAATTCACCGGATACCAATCTTAATTTGTTCGATCGAATTTTTGCTCATGGAATTGAATACATTTTAGCTGACCTCCCTTGTAACGTTTTAATCGTTCACTCACGTATATAGAGCTTTATGATTAAACTCGCACACTCAGAATTAATAGTTTTACTTTTATCAATCAGTGCCATGCTGATTATTTCCCGCATTTTTGCTGAGTTAGGGAAAAAGCTAAAACTACCTGTGGTAATGGGCGAATTGATAGTTGGAATAATTCTAGGACCTACTATTTTAGGAATGTTATATCCTGATGTATTTAATTATTTATTTCCACGAACAGGAAATATTCCTATAGCATTAGATGGAATATTTAGTCTGTCAGTTATTATGTTATTATTTGTTGCAGGTATGGAAGTGCAACTTTCACTGGTGCTTAAGCAAGGTAAGGTAGCTGTTTATACTTCCATGTTCAGTATGGTAATTCCTTTTTTTACAGGTTTTGCAGTCGCATGGTTTTTTCCTGAAATATTTTCCATAAGTAATGAACCGGAACCAAAATTATTATTTGCCTTGTTTTTTGGAACAGCATTATCAATCTCCGCATTGCCTGTTATTGCTCGCATCCTAATGGATATGAATTTGTTTAAAACAAATATCGGAATGGTAATCATTGCATCGGCAATGTTTAATGATTTAATTGGATGGTTAATATTTTCTTTTGTTTTAAGTTTAACAAACTCTTCATCACATGGCGAACACTTGAGTTTATGGTACACAGTAGCATATATTTTAGGTTTTGGATTATTTATGTTGACAATCGGCAAGAAAATTATTGATAAAACATTGCCATGGATGCAGTCAAAATTATCTTGGCCCGGGGGTGTACTTTCAATATCATTAGGTATTTGTTTGTTGTCTGCAGCATTTACTGAAGCAATTAATATTCATGCAATTTTAGGGGCTTTCATTGCAGGCATCGCATTTGGTGATAGCGTTCATCTTCGCGAGCAGGCAAGAGAAATTATACATCAGTTTGTAACAAATTTCTTTGCCCCATTATTTTTTGTTTCCATTGGGTTAAAAGTTAACTTTATTGAAAACTTCAATCCTTTGATTGTTGCAATAGTTTTAGCACTTGCATTCATTGGAAAAGTGTTGGGTGCCACTATTGGCGCTCGGCTTGGGGGGATGAGTAAAAATCATTCATTGGCAGTTGGTTTTGGAATGAATGCAAGAGGTGCAATGGAAATAATACTTGGCACATTAGCATTAAATGCGGGATTAATTTCAAAACCAATATTTGTTGCATTGGTTATTATGGCACTTGTTACAAGCTTAACTAGCGGTCCATTAATGAAAAGATTTATTGATAAATAATTACTTTTAAATAATGTTAGGACTCAAATTAGTTACTGACCCTAGATGGGTTAATGTTGTAGAATCAAACATTGAAGAAATATTAACTGACCATGCGTGGTGCGAACAAAAAGCAGCTACCAATGCATTGTCGTTGATAATCAATAACCCAAATTATACTGAGATGGTTACAGCTCTTATTTCGCTTGCCAAAGAAGAGTTGGAGCATTTCGAACAGGTACATAATATCATTAAAGCAAGAGGGCTCAAGTTAGGGCTAGAACGTAAAGATCATTATGTAAATGAACTTTATAAATTCATGCAAAAAGGAGGAAGCCGTAAATCATCTCTTGTTGACAGGCTATTATTTTCGGCAATGATAGAAGCCCGCAGTTGTGAACGTTTCAAGGTTCTGTCGGAAAATATACAGGATGAAGAACTTGCTAAATTTTATCGCGAATTAATGATTTCCGAAGCAGGACATTATACGACCTTCCTTGGATTTGCACGTAAATACGGTGAAGGAATAGATATTGAGAAACGGTGGAATGAATGGATTGAGTTCGAAGCTTCCATTATTACAAATTATGGAAAGCACGAAACAGTGCATGGATAGCAATAATATTTTTTCTTAACTGCCTATCATCAGTGCTTTCCACGATTCAGGCATCAAAATGCTCTCATTCGTTTTATAATTAAAACATACAATTATTGCCTTGCCTTTTGCTGCAATTTCTTCCTGACCATTCACCTCTCTACCTATTGAACAGCTCATTTCAAAACTTTTTGAACCTACATGCGAAACCCATGTATAAACAAAAACTTTATCTTCTAAAAAGATTGGCTGTTTATATTCCATTTCAATTTTGGCAAGTATAATTCCTTCATTCTCCCAATCAATTTTAAGGTTATTACTTGTAAGTTCATTAAAATAATCCAGCCGTGCTGATTCGAAGTAAGAAATATGATTGGCATTGTTTACATGCCCAAGTTTATCAATGTCTTTAAAGCGTATCTGAATTCGTGTTTTAGATTTGAATGGTGTCATAAATATTTAATCAAGGTTAACGTACACCGAATTATTACTTTTATATTCAGGTACAAGTTCTTTCATTTTCTTAACAATAGAATTATTATCTTGTTTATCAAACAGTGTAATTAATTCATTAATGTTATTGGATACTGAATCAAAATCATACTCTTTTACTTTTGCAATCAATATTTGATTGTGATGTGTAGGCAATGTGTTTTCATGGTCAGCAAGAAGTTCTTCATATAGTTTTTCACCCGGCCGCAAACCTGTATAAACAATACGAATATCCTTATCCAACACCAGTCCCGAAAGTTTAATCATCTTCACCGCAAGGTCGTAAATCTTTACAGAATCACCCATGTCAAAAATAAATATTTCACCGCCTTTTCCCATTGCACCTGCTTCCAGCACTAGCTGACAAGCTTCAGGTATAGTCATAAAATAACGGGTAATATCCGGATGAGTAATTGTAATCGGTCCTCCTGTTTCTATCTGATGACGGAAACGTGGTATTACCGAACCGCTCGAGCCAAGTACATTTCCAAAGCGTGTAGTAATAAATTTGGTGGTCGATTTTTTATTTAATGATTGTGTATAAATCTCGGCAATCCGTTTGCTTGCACCCATCACATTTGTAGGGTTCACAGCTTTATCGGTAGATACCATTACAAATTTTTCCACTTTATATTCAACCGATAAATCAGCGATGGTTTTTGTACCCAATACATTTGTAAATATTGATTCCGATGGATTATTTTCCATCATTGGCACATGTTTGTAGGCTGCTGAATGAAAAACAATTTGAGGATGAAACGTTCGAAAAACATTTTCCATTCGTTCTTTATTCCTGATATCACCCATCACAATTTCGTACGATTGAATTTTGAATTTATCGTGCAGTTCCATCTCCATCTCATAAAGCGGAGATTCAGCTTGATCAAGTAAAATTATTTTCTTAGGATTAAAAGGTATTAATTGTCTTACTATTTCGCTGCCAATGCTGCCTGCCGCACCCGTCACCAATATTACTTTATCAGTAAGTTGTTTTTTAATATCCTCTTTGTCCAGCTGAATTGGCTCTCGTTCCAGCAATTCCTCAATCTGTACTTTTTTAATTTGCTTAAAACTCAGTTCCCCGTTTATCCAGTTCGTCACCGGTGGAACGTTTAAAACTTTGGTATCGTATGCAAGGCAGATATCCACAATCCTTTGCTTCCTCACAGGAGAAAGGCTTTGCACCGAAATAATTAAATTAGAAACATCATTATGTTCCAGTAATTCATTCAGTTTTTCGATACCATAAATAGTAACACCTTCCAGTTTTTTGCCGTGCTTCTTCGCGTTATCATCAATAAAAGCAAGCACTTTATATTTCGTGCCCGCATCACGGTCCAATGTTCTTTTGGTAATAATTCCTGATTCGCCGGCACCGAAAATAATTACACTTCGCTTGTCTTTATTAGGGTTGGTTAGTTCCAGATAAAGTGCTTTGAACATTACTCGCAAACTAATCATCAAAAAAGCAGTTGCCATATAATCTATAATTATTATAGAAAACGGGATAGGGAACTTTTTATTAATGCCGAAATAAGCAATACAATTTATCAGAACATAAATTACGCTTCCTGCAGTAATCACAGTAAAAATACGTTGTGCATCTTTCGAGCTTGTATATTTTACAATACCTTGATACGTTTTAGTAAAGTAAAAACTTATTGCACGTATAAATAAAACAAGCCCGAATACAATTGGGAAAGCTTGAATTTCGACAGGAGGTATCGAAAAATTAAACCTTACTAAATAGGCAAGTACTAATGAAAACAAGCAGATGCCGAGGTCGATGAAAAAGATAACCCAGCGGGGAGTGTTGCGTTGAAACAGAAAATCAATTGTTTTCATTGATTAAAGAAACCTATTGTTTGCTAAAATTATTTTTTGCCAAAGTTACTATTAAAGTTGAAAGGTAATTTAGTTTGCTAAGACCTAATAGCGGATTTAGAATTAATAATGTTTTAATTTCCAGTATGAAAAAAGTATTTGAAGAAATAGAACTTCAATATTACATTTTTAAAAAGCACACCAGATGTCCCAATTCATGCTTCAGCCTCCCAATACTCTAAAAGGATGATCGCCTCTTTAAAGGCATTTATAAATGTTTTAAAAATTTTGGGAACAAAAGGGAATCCCCTTTACAAGGAAAAACGCTCCTTTATTACATAAGGTGATCACCTTTATAAATAAAAACGTTCCTTTGTAGTATAAGACGATCGCTTTATAAGGAAAAACGGTTTAAGAAGTTGAAACTTAACTTGGAATGTGCTTTTCAATGCTATAAAAATGAACCCTATGTGCGCATACTTTCTATCTTTGCATGCAATATTATATGCCTAAAATATTATTTATAGCTGCTCATCGTCCTGACCGTTCGCCAAGTCAGCGTTATCGGTTCGAACAATATTTCGAGTTTCTTACTCAAAATGGATATAAATGCAAACTTTCATACATATTAAATGAAGAGGATGATGCGGTATTTTATAGTCAGGGACATCTTATGAGGAAGTTTTTGATTACATTGAAGAGTGCGAAAAGAAGATGGATGGATGTAAGAATGGCGAATAAATATGATATTGTTTTTGTGCAGCGCGAGGC
Organism: uncultured Bacteroidota bacterium; assembly: GCA_903870175.1. Lineage (GTDB taxonomy): Bacteria > Bacteroidota > Bacteroidia > 2-12-FULL-35-15 > 2-12-FULL-35-15 > 2-12-FULL-35-15. Next base: position 16,793 of record CAIQBY010000076.1, on the reverse strand, counting down.
TTTTATGACCTATTCCACTTATTTTGAATATCGATTCAGCAAAAGCAAAGCCAAACTGGTTTTTGATTTTGACGATTCCATTTGGTTACTCGATACTTCGGAAGCCAATAAAATATGGCAATGGATGAAGAGTGCAAAAAAAACCGGTCGGATTATTTCTTTGTCGCATCTGGTGTTTACCGGCAATAATTATCTTGCTGATTACGCAAAGCCATTTAATAAAAATATTAAAATAATTCCAACAACAATTGATACTAAACTATTTCAACGAACAACAGAATACCTTAATAAAGAGAGGATTTGCATCGGCTGGAGTGGAAGCCATACAACTATAAAACATTTCGAAGCGGCACTACCTTTCCTTAAAAAACTGAAAGAAAAGTATGGCAATAAAGTTTATTTTAAAGTAATGGGCGACCCTGATTATATTAATGAAGAACTTGGTATCACAGGTATTCTGTGGAGCAGTAATACTGAAGTGAAGATATTGGAAAGTTTTGACATCGGTATAATGCCTTTGCCGAATGATGAATGGGTGAAGGGGAAATGCGGCTTGAAAGGGCTGTCGTATATGTCATTGGAAGTACCAACTATAATGTCGGCTGTGGGTGTAAATACCGAAATAATAACTGATGGAATTAACGGATACCTTGCAGACAGTGATGAAGAATGGATTGAAAAACTTTCCAGACTAATAGATTCTTATGAGCTAAGGCGTAAATTTGGATTGGCAGGCAGAAAGACCGTGGAAGAAAAGTATTCTTTTGAAGCGCAAAAAAATAATTATCTTGATAGTTTTAATGAACTCTTGAAGCGATAAAGCGTTACATTTGCAAACCGAATAGTCAATATACAATAATCAATAAATAATAATATAAAATGGAAAGTACAGCAACTGAATTAAAGAATGTAGCACTTGTAAATACACACATTTCACTTGGAGCTAAAATGGTACCTTTCGCAGGATACTTAATGCCTGTGTCGTATAGCGGATTAAATGATGAGCACCTTACTGTAAGAAATGCAATGGGTGTTTTCGATGTTTCGCACATGGGAGAATTTATTCTGAAAGGTGAAAATGCACTGGATTTAATTCAGCGTGTTACTTCCAATGATGCTTCTGTATTGGTTGATGGGAAGATTCAATATTCATGTTTGCCAAATGATAAAGGCGGGATAGTGGATGATTTATTGGTTTATCGTATTGATGAAAAAACATATATGCTTGTTGTTAACGCTTCAAACATTGATAAAGACTGGAACTGGATTCAAAAGTATAATACAAAGAATGTGGAGATGCATAATATCTCTGAAAAAACTTCTTTGCTTGCAGTGCAGGGACCAAAAGCGATTCTTGCTTTGCAAAAACTTACTGATATTAATCTTTCGGAGATACCATATTACGCTTTCAAAAAAGGAACTTTTAACGGAGTAGAAAATGTTGTTGTTTCCAATACTGGATATACCGGTGCAGGCGGGTTTGAAGTGTATTTCGAGAATGAAGTAGCTGATAAAATGTGGAAGGCAATATTTGAGGCGGGTGCTGAATATGGTATTAAACCTATTGGCTTGGGCGCACGTGATACTTTACGATTGGAAATGGGATTCTGTTTATATGGTAATGACATTGATGACACAACATCTCCTATAGAAGCAGGATTGGGATGGATAACTAAATTTACGAAAGAATTTACAAACAAAGCTGCTTTATTGGAACAAAAAGAAAAAGGTGTTTCAAAAAAACTGGTTGGCTTCGAAATGGTTGACAGAGGAATTCCCCGTCACGATTACCCTATTGCTGATGCTGCAGGAAATATTATTGGAAAAGTTACTTCAGGTACTCAATCTCCTTCATTAAATAAAGCAATAGGAATGGGATATGTTCCAACTGCATTTTCTAAAACTGATTCCGAAATATTTATTATCATTCGTGATAGAGCTATTAAAGCAAAGGTTGTAAAGATTCCGTTTTATAAGGCTTAAATTATTTTCCTTTTAGGTTAGTGTGAGGGATTTTAATTAAAGCGAATTAAGTATGAAAAAAAAATTAACAATAGATGTCTGCTTTTCCCCTTCCCTATATCCTGTATATCATAGAGACGATTGCATTGTAGTTGTTATTGATATTTTGCGTGCAACATCTGCTATGTGTACTGCATTTCATAATGGTGTTGAAAAAATGATTCCTGTCGCATCTCTTGAAGAGGCTGCTGAATATAAAAAGCAAGGGTTTTTGGTAGGTGCCGAAAGAAATGGAATAGCATTGGAAGGCTTTGATTTTGGCAACTCACCTTACAGTTACATGACTGATAAAATCAAAGGACAAACCATTGTGATTTCTACGACCAACGGAACGCAGGCAATTGAAGTTGCAAGAAATGCGTCGCAGGTTGTTATTGGGGCTTTTACAAATATTACTGCATTGTGTGCTTGGCTTAGCGAACAGAATAAAAACATTATTCTTTTATGTTCAGGGTGGAAAAATAAATTCAATTTGGAAGATACATTGTTCGCTGGTGCAGTGTCGCAGCGATTGCTGAAAAATTCAAAGTTTAATTACGGTGATGCTGCCTTGTCTGTTTCTTTTCTTTATCAGCAAGCAGAAACTAATCCATATAAGTTTATTAGAAATTCATCACATGCCGAAAGACTTGCTGCGCTTGGTTTGAAGCATGATATAAAATATTGTCTCGCGTTGGATAAAACAGATATTATTCCCGTATTGGAAGGAAAGTATCTTGTGAAATTATCCTGATGAAAAAATTCTGCCTTGCCTTAATATTATTTTCAATCTTTTTGTTTGTTGTAAATAATCAGGAAGCTTATTCCTGGGGTTTCTTTGCACATAAAAAAATCAATCGCATGGCAGTATTTACCTTGCCGGATGGAATGATTGGTTTTTATAAACATCACATTGAATATATTTCAGAGCATGCAGTCGACCCTGACAAAAGGCGGTACGCCAATCCGGATGAAGCGCCCAGACATTATATTGACATGGATCGTTATGGAAATTATGCTTATGATTCCGTCCCTCATAAATGGAAGGATGCCGTAAATAAATATTCGGAAGACACCTTAAAAGCCTATGGCATTGTTCCCTGGTATATCGAAAAAATGATGAGTCGGTTAACGGAGGCTTTCCGAACAGAAAACATGGATTTGATTTTGCATTATTCTGCCGATTTAGGTCATTACATTGCTGATTCGCATGTTCCGTTGCATACCACATCCAATTATAACGGGCAGTTTACCAATCAAAAAGGCATACATGGATTCTGGGAATCGCGCATTCCCGAACTTAAATCCGAAGGTTATGATTATTGGGTTGGCAAGGCAAAATATATTGATAAGCCAATTGAAAAGGCATGGAGTACAGTAAAAGCAAGCAATGCAGCTTTGGATTCAGTATTGAAATTCGAAGAGAAATTAAATGCTAAATACTCTCCGGACAAAAAATACAGTTTTGAAAATCGTGGCAAAACATTAATTAAAGTTTATTCGGTGGAATACACAACCGATTATAATAATATGCTTAATGGAATGGTGGAACGCAGGATGCGAGCTGCCATTCTTACAGTGGGAAGCATGTGGTACACTGCCTGGGTGAATGCGGGAAAACCTAATCTGGATAAGTTCGATAACAAGGAAATTTCCGATTCATTGAAACAGTTTAATAAAGCGGAAGAACAATTAAAAAACGATACTAACAAAGAAGTGAAAGGACACAACGATTAAAATGAAATCATTTCATATTCGGGTCGGCAAATCTGCGGTCGTATAAAAACACTTTATCAGTAAGTGTTTTCAGAAAAGCAATCACATCTCCTTTTTCCTGCTCGGATAATACTCCAATTTTGTTCAAACTTAAATCATAATTCTTATCAAAGTTTTTTGGATTGGAATAATGATTTAATACCTGCTGTAAATTTCGGAACCGCCCGTCGTGCATGTAAGGGTAGGTCATTTCAACATTACGGAGCGATGGAACCTGAAACGTATTATTGTCTTCGGGGTTATTGGTAATCGTTTCCCGTCCTTTATCTTTAAGGGAAGTATCTGGCTTTATTCCATTGTTACGATAACTATTATCCGTAAATAATGTTCCTTTATGACAATTCGCGCATTTAGTTTTGAATATTTTTAAGCCGTTCATTTCTGTGTCCGAAAACTGTATTGTTCCTTCCACAAATTTATCATACCTCGAATTGCTCGAAATCATTAGCCCTGTAAACTGTGCCAATGTTTTTAATAACCGTTCCGAATTAATAATCGTATCATTAAATGCTTTTTTGAATTCTTCAGCATACACTTTATTATGTTTTAATTTATTTACCACATTTGATAAAGTTTCATTCATTTCAACCGCATTTGTTATCGGATTTATCGGTTGTACTTCCAGGTTATTTACGCCACCATCCCACATATATGCGTCTTTCCAGATAAGATTTTGAAGTGGCATCACATTTCTTTTTCCTATCAAACCATTTATTCCATGACTCAATGCGTGGTCGATATGCGCAAAAGCAGCAATGCGCTGATGGCAGGAAGCACAACTCATTGAACTGTCTTTTGAAAGTATAGGGTCGTAAAACAGCTTTCTTCCCAGCACAAATTTCTCAGGAGTAATTGTATTATTTTTGAAATTATATTTTGGTTTCGGAAACCCTTTAGGAATAGTTAGTATAACATCATCACTTGTTATTTTGAAATATGGATTGTCGTCAATAAAACTATTGAAAATTAAAACCGACAGGAATAAAAACAGGATTATATAAACTAATTTACTTCTCATTATTAATTTTCAGGACGCTGAACATATCCATATAATTATTTGCAATAATAGTTGCGTTGCGAGAATCGGTAACGGATGGTAACTTTGATAAATCAATAGTTACAGGAGTTTTCATTACTTCTTCGGCATCCGTTTTTATTTCTATGGAAGATGTTTTATCAGAAGAGATAATCAGATTATTTGTTTTTAAATTTATTTCTCGAATACAATTGTTTGGATATTTATATCCGCCGATATGAAACTCAAAAGTATGTCCGGATAAATTAGATGAAGGAGATTTACCTTCGAGTTTCATAAAAATATATCCTGTATTCCAGGCCCAGAACATTCCATTGGCAGGGTCCAATGCTCCTGATTGTGCGCCACTGCAATTATGCGCACTGTCAACTCCTAACGTAAAAGTACAGGAAACATAATTACCTTCCGGAATATCATTCAACATAATTTGTTTTGTTTGCTGTTCATCTTCCTTAATTAAATAATAATCCGAAGAAATATATTCCGTTCCGTCTGCTTTTCTCAAATGAAAATTGCCAACATAATATTTGAAATTAGTAACTGAAAAAGATTGTCCCGCTTCATTTTTATAAACAGCAGAATCGAGTTTTAATATTTCATTTCCCACATAATTATTAAAATCAATTATCAGCTTGCCTTTGTTTGCCTTCGTATTAATGGAAAAAGACATGGCAACCAAAATAGTTGCCATGTATAAGATAATATTAAAGATCTTTTTCAAATATGTAATTTCAATAATCTATTTTGATTTCACTATCTTCTGAACTACTTTCTTATCACCTGAAACTAAATTCAAAAAGTAAATTCCTTCGGGATATTTTGTCATATCTAAAGCATAAGAAATACTCGGCTGCATATTTTCTATTGTCTGAACAAGCTGCCCTGTTGAGTTATACAAGCTGCCGATAATATTATTCCTGCTTTCGGGAGTGAAATAAATATAAGCATAATCAACAACAGGATTTGGAAGAAATTCAAATGTAATATCTTTGCTTGCTTCGTTAATGCCTGCGCCTACTGATGAATAAACAGTTGTTGTTTCAGTAATGGTAACATGTCCGCCACTTGGACCGGTATTTCCTGTTTGCACTACTCCATAATAAGAACCATAAAAAGTATAGGGGAAAGCTGGGTTCAAGTTATTATCGAGAGTAACAAAATAAGCATACGTTCCTGCTGGATATTCAGGAGTGATGCAGTATCTGCCATTGCGGGCATCCAAATCTCCACTTCCTGCAACATATTTGAAGTCTTCAATAAAACAACCTGCTGGGTAAGTACTGCTTACAATAGGTCCGGTGCCGCCTCCGCGAGTTGTAGTTGTTGTATCCACATAACTTGATTTCATTCTTTTCAATGGACTTGTAATATCTGTCGGGTTGCTGTAAGCATAAGCACCATAAATAGGAAATCCGTCAAAAGCATAGCCGATAACAGGCGAATGATGTATACTGTCAGTTTGGTCGTACAAACAGGTTGGGCTTACGTGATGATGATATTCGCCCTGTTGCTGAGGATGTCCTAAGCAAAGATCAAACCCTGGACCTTCCCAGAAATAAGCATTTCGGTTCCAGACTCCGGCATTATTATAGCTCATTGCATCGGAAACGTTAAAAACACTTACTCCGTTTTTCCATACACCTATATGCCCAAGTCCAATTGCAGTAGCTGTTCCGGTGTTCTGCTGAGGAGAACGTGTAAACTTAAACACGAAGTTTTGATTTGCCGGTGTATTCGGATTGCCTGTCCACGGACCGATTGCATAACCCGGAATGCAGGTGCAGCTTACATATACTTCCGTAGCCGAATACTGCACCAACTGGCAATTAGAGACAAGAGAAGGGTAAGAAGGATTGGTAGCAGTTGTGTTTTGTATCCACGAAGTAACTTCGGGACCCTGAGCTGATGCTATATTAATTGATAATGCGGCACTGCAAATAACAAATAGTTTTTTCATAGGGTTTAATTTATAGTGTTACAAATATAGAATTTAATTGATTTATTGTTCATCAAAAGTCGAGGTAATTATTTGGACGCCTGTTATAGTATTCTGGAAATATGTAATGAAATTAAGTAGGGTTCGGATATATAATGGATACTAATTTACTAAGCAAGGTGTCTAAGAACAATATACAAGCTCGATAAATTATATTCTCCTCTCTCAATTTTACAAAACTTACCCTGCATTTCTGGCAGCCGAAGCTGAAATTTTCTCATCGCATCACCTTTTCGCACCATCGCTTCTCTCTCGCGCACCATCGCGTCACCCATTCTCACCGTCGCGTTGCTCTCGCGCATCATCGCACGAGGCAAACTCACCATCGCGATGCTCTCGCGAACCATCGCGCGCCATTTTTTATCATCGCGTTGCTCTTGCGCATCATCGCATGAGACAAACTCGTCATCGCGATCTTCTCGCGGACCATCGCGCATCGTTTTTTGCCATCGCGTTGCTCTCGCGCACCATCGCGAGGCATTTGTTAAAATTCCCTTTTTTCATTTTAACTGCCTCTCTATAAACGACAAAAAACACTTCACTCCATTCCCTTCTTCCAACACCATGGCGCATCAACAATTGTTTAAAACCATATTTAAACAAAGCAATTCACATAATTAGGAAGAGGAATGGAGGAGCGAAAAAAAAATTCCGTTTCGATTAAAGCGAAACGGAACTTTTTTACAAACAAAAACTATAGTCTTTAATATACGAGTACTTTTTTGATGGATTGGTTTTTATCATCGGTAAGCGTAAACAGATACATACCTTTGCCATACGTTGAAATATCGATGGTTTGAGAATATGTGCCTGATGCATCTTTGATTGCCTGTTTGAATACCAATTGCCCTATTTCGTTTGTGATTTCAATTTTATAATTCGTTTTTGAAGCGGCATCAAAGGAAACAGTAAATATTCCGTTGTTCGGATTTGGATAAATTGACAATGAATTATTCAAAGTTAATTCATTAATTCCGGTATTTATAACAGTTATAGTGTTGGATACGGTGGACGAACAACCATTGGTAGTAACAATATCAGTATAAGTTCCGTTGGCTGTCTCGGTATAAGTTTGCCCGGTAGCGCCTGATATAGCCGTTCCATTATGATACCACTGGTTTCCGGTTGCTGAACTTGAGGTAAGCACGTTTCCGTTTTGAGTGATAACCGGTGTTGAAGGGGTTGGTTTCACGGTTACTACAAAATTGGATGCTGTACCTGCACAGCTGGTAGGAGTAGGGCCTGTAGGAGTTACCACATAAGTAACAGTTCCATTTGTTGTTCCTGTATTAGTCAACACATTGGATATATTGCCGCTTCCGGACGCTGTCCATCCTGTAACTGTTCCTGCAGAAGCAGATGCTGTCCAGGCAAAAGTAGAACCTGTAGTAGCTGATGTAGCCATGAAAGATGCAGTAGCACCTGAGCATATGGTTTGAGTTAATGTAGTATTCGAAATTGTAGGTTTTGCATTTACTACTACTGTAGAAGTTCCGGCAACAGACGTGCAGCCGTTAACTGTAACGGTTAGTGAATAAGTGCCAGCCATTGCTGCAGTAGCAGTAGGCCGTGTTGCATTTTGAGTAGTTGCAGTATATGTGCTTGGTCCTGCCCATGCATACGTTGCACCGGTAACTGCTGTAGAATTTAAATTGATTGTAGCACCTGCGCATATCGGCGAATTGGTAGTAGGCGCTGGTGTCCCAGGTATAGCCTTCACAGTAATGCTGGTAACTGCAGAAGTATTACTGCCTGCTGAATTTGTAGCAACAAGAGTAACACTATAAGTTCCTGCTGTCGCAAAAGTCATAGTAGGACTTTGAGATGCTGAAGTAAGAGTTGTAGGTCCTGCAAATGTCCAGGCCCAGCTTGTTGGCGAATTGGTACTGTTATCTGTAAATGCAATTGATTGACCTGCACAAACTGATGTGGAAGCTGCTGTGAATGAAGCAACAGGAGGCACAGAAGCAGCACAGGCAGCAATTTGGAATGAATAAATCTGAGTTTGCTGACTTCCGCCGGAACCAATATACATACCAGTATTCCAGAAAGTCACCCCATCAGGGTCAAGCCAAGTTTCAGCGTAATCTCCATCACGATTTCCTGTTGAAGTAGATTGAGAAGCTGTACCGGCTTTCACTAATGTTTCAGCGACAGTAAAAGTTCCCAGCGGGTCACAAGAACGTCTGCCGGTATAATACAAAGAAGGATACATAGAAGTTGCATTATCTCTTAAATAACAAAGAGCTATAGAACCATTATTATCTTGAGAAATACTTCCCATCCAACGATTATCAGTTGCTGGCGCAAAAATTCCTTCCTGATACATTGTCCATGAAGAAGTCGTTCCTCCTGTTTGACGCAGCTCGCACCATTTAATTCCTCGTTGAGTTGAACTTATTTTTACTCCCCAGCAAAGCACGACTGAATTATATCCACTGAAAATTTTATATTGGGCACGGAACATGAGTGCTCCGCCAATTCCGTCAAGTTTTTCTGTAGTGCCAGGTTGAGAAACATCATTCCAGTTTGAATCGTACGATGCATCAAAAGCTGCTGCTGCAATTGTCCCGGCAGCAGTAACAGTAGCAGTCGGAGTTGTCGGAGTCCAGTTTACAGCGATATGAAAAACATTGATTGCGTCAGTATATCCACTTCCCCATCCGTTGTCAGAATATGAGAAAATAGGGCAAGGTGCTCCGGTAGCAGGCAAAGCCCCATCACCTCCATCAGCAGTTAACGGAATAAAAAACCAACCTGAATTATAAGAAGGAGCATACGTTTTAGTTAACATTCTCGCAGCAGAATTACCTGCAAGCATTTTAGTTCTTTCAAAAACGAATATTGTTGGAGAAGCTCCGGCAGAATTGGAATTGCAAGTCATATAATACCCGTCTTGCCAAACAGAAAATTTCAAATAGTCAGGAAAAAAAGGAGCGGTAAATGTATAAGTGTACCAGGCACCTGTCGGGTCACCTGTCTGTGAGATTGCAATGTGAACATAATTTCCTGCGGCACCGTCATTATCTCCAAATTGAGAGAAGAACCATCTGTCAGCAGCTTTATCGTAAAGCACAATAGGGTCACCGTCATTATATGTTTGGTGAGGCGTCCACAAATTACCAAGAGTACCTGTTAGTTGGGCAGTACCTGTTTTACTATACACTTTAAATGTGGTTGCATTTATCATTTGTACATAGTTATTAGGTCCGGCTGCGCCGCAAGGATCTAATGGAGTAAAACCTGAAGCTGTTTGCCCGGCCCAACTTTGTAATGGAGCTCTGTTATGTATAAAACCGTCTGTAGTTTGTATTGTTGAAGGATCATTTCCATAAGCAGGGCCATCTTTTTCGACAGTCAATGGGAATTTCTGGGGTCTGTTATTTTCTCGGTCTTCACTTTCCTGCTTACGATATGTATTATTTCCTTCTAATGGATTGTTAGCAAAAATTTCGCTTAAAGGTTTTGTTACATGAAATTCGGAACATGTAACAAAACTTGTTTTCTCTTCAAGTTTGGAGGTGCGTTGTGCAAATAATAAATTCGTTGCAATTATTCCTGCAATAATTAATGTGTTTTTTCTCATTTTTAGTGTTATACTTTATTAAAATTTCGAGAGTTAATCTTGTTATTACTCTGTTTTTCGAAGCAAAAGTAATACTTCTAAAGAGGCTAAAAAAATTTACAGGTCAATTATAGACTAAACACAAATTTTCGGAGATGAATAAAAAGACAAAAGGTGTATTTACTGTATATCTTAACGCCATTGTTCGTTATTAAGTCCAGCCAACTATTTTTGGTCTCCTTATTCTTCACTGAGGGAAGGGAAATATTAACCAAATATAAAAACCATCATTAGATAAATCGAATTCGCTTCAATGGTATAAACGCAAAAAGTTCCGCATTTCTGCGGAACTTTTATTAAGAAAAAAGAAGTTTTTTTTAATTCCTTAATAAACAATAACCTTTTTCACTGTTTCGTGTTTATCATCTGTTAATACAAACATATAAACACCTTTTCCGAACCTTGAAATATCAATAGGTTGAGTATAATCTCCATAAACATCATTTAAATTCTGAGTGAAAATTAATTGTCCCAATTCATTTACTATTTCAACCTTGAAAGTTCTTTTTACATTTGAATGCAATGAAATTGTAAAAGCACCTTCATTAGGGTTCGGATAAATAGCCAGAGAATTGTCTTCTGAATACTCTGCGATACCAGTAATGGTTATTGAATTGGAAGCAGTTGAAGAACATCCGTTAACGGTTACAATATCAGTATATACTCCACTTTGAGTAGACGTATAAGTTCGTCCGGTAGCTCCGGAAATTAATACACCATTGAGATACCATTGGTTGCCTGTAGTAGCGGACGAAGTTAATGTATTACCTGAATTTGTTATTGTCGGTGCAGCAGGGTTAGCATATACAACTACGGATACAGTTCCTGTACTGGAACAGCTACCTTCTGTTAGAGTAATTGTGTATGTTCCTGAAAGGGCAGGTGCTGCAGGTCGGGTAGCATTTTGAGCGGTAGAGGAATAATTTACTGGACCTGTCCACGTATAAGTTGCACCGGCAACAGTAGGAGTAGAAAGATTAATAGTTTGCCCGTTACAAAGTGGAGAATTACTGGTTGCTGTTGGTGATGGCGGTGCTGCATTTACTGTGATATAATTGGTTACCGAATCTACACCACTTCCATAAGAATTTGTTGCAATAAGTTTAACTTGATATGTTCCGGGAGAGTTATAAACAACCGTAGGTAGTTGAGTGGTGTCAGTCGCAGGAGTTCCACCGGCAAAAGTCCATAACCAAGACGTTGGAAGATTCGAACTTAAATCAGTAAAAGAAACAGATTGGCTGGTACATATTGTTGTTTGTGAAGTAGAAAAAGCAGCTACTGGTGGTGCACTTACTATACATTGAGGTAATGTAAAAGAATATACCTGTGTTTTTTGAGCGCCACCTGTTCCCATATACATGCCGGTATGCCAAAAGGTAACACCATCAGGATCAAGCCATGTTTCAGAGTAATCGCCATCTCGGTTCACACCACCTGTTTGAGATGCGATACCTGCTACCACTTGAGTTTCAGCAATTGTCATTTGTCCAAGTGGGTCGCATGCCTTTCTGCCTGTATAATATAATCCGGGATAAATTGTTGAAGAATTTGATTTCATATAACACAATGCAATCCCGCCATTATTATCCATTGCAATACTTCCCATCCATCGGGTATCGGTATCAGGCGTATAAATACCCTCCTGATATAATGACCACGTACCTGATGAATTCTGGCGTAATTCCACCCATTTAATACTCCGTTGGGTCGAACTTATTTTTACTGCCCAGTTAAGCACGACTGAATTATAAGTGCTCCATACTTTATACTGCGCTCTGAACATACAAACACCGCCAATTCCATCAAGCATTTGAGTAGTCCCAGGTTGCGAAACGTCATTCCAGCTCGAATTGTATGATGCATCAAAGGCTGCAGTTGCTAAAGTAGCATTTAAAGTAGCTGTCATTGTTGGGGTTGTGCCCCATGTAACTGTGGTATTCCAAACTTTTACTGCATCAGTATTTGATCCTCCCCAACCATTATCTGTGTAAGCGAAGAAGGGTAATTTTGTTCCTGCCGGAGGCAATGTTCCATCTCCTGCATCTGCCGGCATTGGGCAAAAGAACCCGCTAGTTGGGCTTTGTGTATATGAAGCATAAACAGATTTTGCAGATGCGTCACCAATAAGCATTTTTGCTCTTTCAAAAGCAAATACTCTTGTTTGAGCGTTAGAACACATATAGTATCCATCCTGCCAAACAGAAAATTTTAAGTAATCAGGAAATACTGGAGAAGTAAATGTATAGGTGTACCAAGCTCCAGTAGGGTCAGCTGTTTTTGATATTGCTATGTAAATACTGTTTCCTGTCTGCCCGAATTGTGACATAAACCAACGGTCAGCTCCTTTGTCATAAAGCACTACCGGATCACCATCATTTGCGGTTGCCGGCGACCATAAATTTCCTAATGTACCAGTTAATAAAGCTGTTCCTGTTTTGTTCCAAACTTTAAATGTAGTCGCATTTATCATTTGAACATAATGGTTTGGACCAACTGCACCTGAAGGATCTAAAGGAAAAAATCCTGTGGCTGCCTGCCCTGCCCAGCTATGAATAGGTGCCCTGTTGTGAATGCTTCCCATAGTTGATTGAATTGTTGTTGGATCATTACCGTAAACAGGACCATCGTGTTCAACTGTTTTTGGGAATTGTTGAGGTATATTTCCATCCCTGTCTTCTATTTCACGTTCTACAAATGCTGTTTTTTCTTCTTCAGCACTGTTAGGAAATAGTTCTCTTAGTGGTTTTGTCTCGTGGAATTCAGAGCATTGAACAAATCCCGACTCACTCTTCTTGTCATTTGTTCGCTGAGCAAATATAGAACTAATGACAAATATACCGGCAATAATTAATGTAGCTTTTTTCATGATCTTATAATATGTTTTTGAATGACAAAATTACTGCTTTTTTACCAAATATTTCAAATAATTATTGTAAAATAGACTAAAGCAAGATATTAAGAGATTGCCATAGAATATTGAATGGACATATCAATTCTTTGAACATCGTTTTGTTCATTTCTTTCCTGTTGATAACATAAAGTTGCTTTTTGTTTTCATAGTTTTATCCCATTATAATTTTATAAGCGTTCTGAATATGGTGAAAGAGAAAAAGATTTTCGTTCTTGATACTAGTGTAATTATTTACGACCACATGGCGGCTAAGAGTTTTAAAGAACACGATGTGGTTATTCCAATAACCGTTCTTGAAGAACTTGACAATTTTAAAAAAGGTAACGATACCAAAAATTTCGCAGCTCGCGAGTTTACCCGATATATTGATAAAATTTCAAATGATCATACCCTTACCGATTGGTTAAATATCAATGGTAAAGGTCATGGTAATATTATGATTGAAATGCATCAGAGTTCAAAGATTGATGCAGAGAAAGTCTTTGGAGAAAAAAAAGGTGACCATCGCATTTTAAATACTGCAATGTATGTTGCCGAAAAATATCCCAATAGAAAAGTAATACTGGTTACTAAGGATATTAATCTTCGTATCAAAGCTAAGTCCCTCGACTTAACAGCGGAAGATTATAAAACCGGAAAAATACAGGATGTCACCGAGCAGCTTTATACTGGCAGAAGTGAAATACAAAAAGTTTCTTCTGATATAATTAATGAGATTTATGAAAAAGGATTTTGTGAATCTTCTTCTATATTAAAGAAGAATAAACCTAAATCAAATCATTTTTATGTTCTTAAAAACGGTTCTAAATCTGTGCTCGCATCTTATAGTCCTGTTAAAGACACATTGGATAGAGTAAAAAAGGTTACCGCATTTGGTATCAATCCTCGTAATGCCGAACAGGCATTTGCTTTGGATGCAATAATGAATCCTGACATTAAACTTGTAACAATTCAAGGGGTTGCCGGTACCGGCAAAACATTATTGTCTTTAGCCGGTGCGTTGGAGCAGCGCAGAACATACCATCAGATTTACCTTGCCCGTCCTATTGTTCCGTTGAGCAATAAAGATATCGGCTATTTACCTGGTGATATTAAATCGAAATTGAATCCATATATGGAACCATTATGGGACAATTTAAAATATATCAAAAACCAATTCTCCGAAAAAGATAAAGAGTACAAGCAAATTACTGAAATGGTCGAACACGAAAAACTCGTTGTTTGCCCGCTGGCGTATATTAGAGGCAGAAGTTTATCTGATGTATTTTTTATTGTTGATGAAGCTCAGAACTTAACTCCACACGAAGTGAAAACAATTATCAGTCGTGCAGGTGAAAATACAAAAATGATTTTTACTGGTGATATTTACCAGATTGATACTCCTTATCTCGATTCACAAAGTAATGGACTGTCTTATTTAATTGATAAACTAAAGGACCAGTCTTTATATACTCACATCACTCTCGAAAAAGGAGAGCGGTCCGAACTTGCTAATTTAGCAAATGAGTTCTTGTAGAAATAAGAAGTAAGTAATGTGTTTTTTATTTCCCCGACAATCGTGCGATTGCCTTTAATCCTTCTTCGTTATTAGGATTTAATTTTATCGACTTCCGGTAATATGCCAGTGCCTGATTCTTTTGCCCCATCATCTGGTAGGTCTCTCCCAATCCATGATATACGCCCCACGAATACGGGTAATTAATTTCGTTCAACTTAAAAACTTTAAATGCCTCCTGCATTCTGCGTGCTTTTAATAATTTGAAACCAACATCATTTATCTGTTCATCATCATACGCAGAAGCATTTGGAGCCAAGCCACTCAGTTCTGACCGGACAGCATTTACTTTCGAAATAAAATAATCAAAAGGAATCGTGCCATCTACCAAATCACCTTCATATTTTTTAATGCAATTGCCAAGATAGTCGCAATCGTTGTATGGAGTACATCTGCAGGTAGCATACCTGTTATACATTCTGTCTCCATCAATCAGATATACCGAATCTTTTTGCTGCATCACCAGTTCATCAAAGTTACAAAATGCTGCCAATGCCAATTGTGAATAATTCTGCGAAGCATTCCTGAATCCGCCGTATGTTGTTTGCCAAACCTGCTGTATAAGCTGCATTCCGCCTTCACACGGTTTTATCTTTTTTATCACACCAGCCACATTTCCTGCTCCCGCATGATAAGAATGCAACACTAATAATCTAAACCACAAATCAGTTTCATTGTATGCCACATGAGCACTGTCAAGCATTGCTTTCGTATAAGGAATACAAATAGTACTCAACAATCGCGAAGCACCCATTGCCGATTTTTCCACATCTGTCCGCTCATCTATCTTTCCATTTACAATCAGTCCTTCCTTGCGAGCCACAGTTTTCATCAATTGAAACGGCCCATTCGCCCCAACACCCGATTTCGTATTCATCTTTCCCGGACTTTCAATCAGCAATATTGCCTCCGCATACCAAGGGTCAACACCATATTGACGAAAAACATCTATCGAACGGTTAATTACCGGCATCGCTTTTTTATAATCATAAAAATCTTTTTTCCCCGCAGTAACCAACAGCACACTGCTATCCGAAACAAAATACTTCCGTTTCAAACTATCCTTATATATAGTATGTTGCACTTCGGTCATCCTGCCCCAGTCTTTCATCGAGATTTTATCAAGCAACTGACGATTACTCGCAACACTTATTATCGCCGAATCAGGCGACAGCAACATAATTTTCTGCCAAAATTGCGGTTGAGGTAAAGTATGCCAGCCTTCCTTATAAAGTGCATCATCATTCATAAATTTCATTCTGGTCACATCATTGTAACCTACCACATATTTCTCAACTACAGGAATAGAGTTGACATTAACCTGTGCATTGGCAAAAAAGCAAACATTTATCAATGCAGCCAGCAGCAATGATTTGGCAATAGATATCCATGTTTTGTTTTTCACAATTCGATTCAATTAATAATTTTTATAAAATTAATATTTTTTTCTTTATCCTCAAACACTACTCCCGCAAACTTTTAAACAATCGTTTTCAACAACCATATTAATACCAGCAAAAATGTTGCCACTTCCTCAGTTAAAGACTAATGTCTAATTGAAAGGCAAAGTTCAAAGTCCTGCGCCCTTCCCAAGTTTTCCATCCACAACCCCAAAAACTCGTAAATCCACACTCACAACTCGTTGGGTTACTTACACAACTCGTTGGGTTACTTACACAAGTCGTTGGGTTGTTTACACAACTCGTTGGGTTGTTTACACAAGTCGTTGGGTTGCTTACACAAGTCGTTGGGTTGTCTTGTCCTGAAATAGGTTTACACAAAAAAGTGTAAAAATGGACAAGAAAAAGAAAGAAAAAATCATTCAAAAATCAGCAAGGTATTATACCAGAACAGAGCGAGTAGAAATAATCAAGGAATATCTAACCAGCG
>CAIQBY010000075.1 GCA_903870175.1 uncultured Bacteroidota bacterium | reverse complement strand
GGTTAATAACTTGTTCATTGTTTTATTTCATTATTAGTGGATAATAAAATTGCGGAACCGAATTATGTTTCTAAATTTACACCAAGATATTTCTACAACGCTTTTTAAGAAGACAAAAGAATATCATCATTTAACTGCACACATTTTATCACGAGGTTACTTTGAAAAAAGTTTTAACAATACGTGATATTTTTTCTCTCAGATTTTAGTTTTTTACAAACTACTTTTTCAGATTTTACTTTACAGTTTATTTTATAAAACGAATAATAAATATGATTTTATCATTAATAATACTCATTATAGTTATAGCAGGAAACATTCCGGCCATAACTGGGAACGTTCCAGCCATAACTGGAAACAGTGTAGCCACAACTGCCAGCTTTCCAGCCATAACTGCCAGCTTTCCAGCCATAACTAAAAACATGGTAGCCATAGCTACAATCATTCCAGCCATGGCTACAATCATTGTAGCCATCTTTGAAAATAAAGCAGAAACAGAACAAAAACAAGTAATAATAATTTATAAATCAATCAATTAAACTACAAAAATCATGAGTAAAATTCTAACAGACGCAGAGTTCGACGCAAAACAAGCAGCAGTTTACACAATAACTGCATCAGGTACTAATTTGGCGGATTGGAATATTCCGCAGGATGCACACGACACAATGGACGACCCAAAAAAGGCTTGGGACGATGCTTTTAAAGTAGGTGGCGAAGCACAAAAATTAACCCGTTCGCCGCTCCAAACCGAGACAAAAGACGAAGCAAGGGCAAAGTATGAACCGGTACTCAATGCTTTTGTGGCGAGTTACGTGAAAAAAAATCCGTTGATTCCGGATACCAAAAAATCGGAAATGTTTGTGCATATCGATAGTGGCGATTATGTGAGAACTGTTGAGCCAAAAACGTTTCCGGTGGTACTTGATGTAGATACCAGCACTCCCCTGCAGTCAACAGTTGATTTGGTGGATTCGGGAACCAAAAAAGGTGCCAAGCCGGATGGTACAAATGTGGTTCAGACATTTGTTTTTATTTCGGAACAATCAATTGTAAATAATGAAATTGTGAATTCGGCACCCGCAACGGATGCAGATTACATTCATTTTGGAGCCGATAGTTCGGAAATGAAAGTGACCACAAAATTCGATGGAAAAGACGGTGGAAAAACTGCCTATATGAAATTTGGCTTCGCAAATAATGTGGGCATCGGCAGCAAAAGCAGAGTGCTGATTATTACTATTCCGAAATAGGGATTGAAATTCTAAATTCTAATCTCTAAATTCTAAAATAATACTTATTAAACCTGACTGGTTTTAAAAACCTGTCAGGTTTTTTATTTGTTATAATTTATCCAACAATAATTATTGTCCGCTAATTCCAAATATCTTGTTTACCTTTGTTAATACTGTTAAATCAGTAAATTAAAATCTACAATCATGAAAAGAGTTTATCTATTAATATCAGTTTTAGCAATTGGCGGAACCACAATAGCCCAAACTATATTGAACACCAATGGAGATGCTGCAGAAAAAGGAATAATGACCGGCGTAAAACTTCCTGTAACAGGCAGCAGCCACGAGCCGAAATCAACTTTAGATGAATGGATAGAACCGGTAGGTGATATAATGCGGACAATGGGAATAAATGAAACAGGGCAAGCCACAGGACAGAGTCAGTCAATGTTTTTAAAACATATTTTTCAGGATTCTACCGTTACCTATTCCACTGGTTCGGGCACTCATGCTATAAATTATAGTTTGCTCGGTTCGGTATTAGACCCAAAATCGTCAAAGCTTCAATCATCACTCCAGCCTTATGTTACCGCTACACAGCCTTATTCTATTGATTCTATACGTTTGTTAGGCTCTTATGTAAAAGTTACACCGGCAATAGATACGCTGTATACATGGCTTGTATGGGGCGATACCACAAATTCGTCTGTTGCATTTACCAAAGTAAATCATACTAATTTTGTGGCTCCCGTTAATGGTTGGCGTATTGAAGTAATAGGACCTAAAGTAACCGGAGCAGTAGCAGGGCCGGGCAATGTAATAAAGAGCAGCGTTCCTTCGTCCAACAGGATACTAATAAAATATGTATTGACCAGTGCAGATTCAACTTTCACAACTTCGGCAGGAGCAGGCTTAAAAATGATAAACATTCCGCTGCCTTATTCGCTGAATATACCTGCCAATAATATAGTTTCCTGTTATTATGCATTTATTCCCGGAGGCGCTTATGCCGCAGGAGCTGTGAGTTTTAGTACCGGAGGAGCAACACAGACAATAAATGGTTTCTGCGGACTTGGCTGGCAACAGACTTCTCCTGTGGTTACTTCGCTTGCATCGTATACCAATGAGCAGGTTGACCCTGACGGATGGAATATGGGAATAGATTACAGTAAATATCAGCGTCACATAAAATATGGTGCAACATCTTTCTGGAATACTGTTGCACCCGGCGACCAGCTTGTCGCACCCATTATTTATTATCACATTACAAATGCTCCAATTGGTTTTGGTATAACGGAATTGGAGAATACAAATTTTTCATTATCTCAAAATAATCCGAACCCCTTTATCAATACAACAACTATAAATTATGAATTAAAAACATCAGTAAAGAGTATTCAGTTTCAAATTACTGATATTGCAGGAGCAAAGATTTATGAGAAGACTCAGGCCAATGCAAGTGCAGGAAAATATGCAGTTGAATTCAACAGCCAAAGTTTAGCTGCCGGTATTTATTTCTATTCATTAACGGTAGATGGAAATAAAATAACAAGAAAAATGATAATGGAAAAATAAGGGAATCCTAAAATCATTCAAATAAAATAATAAGGTCCTGGAGCGATTCAGGACTTTTTTATTAATGTTTTTAGAAATAATATACATACCAAATTTAATTTACCTTTGCTACCTGTCAATCAAAATATGCACAAGCTAAAAACCCTTATCGTTTTCCTGCTCCTCCTCTCCCCTACTCTATTTCAGGCGCAAAATTATTTTCAGCAGGAAGTAAATTATACTATTAATGTAAAACTGGATGATGTAAAAAATGAGTTGACTGCCTATGAAATATTGATTTATAAAAACAACTCCCCCACTCCGCTTCCCTTTATTTACATGCACTTGTGGGCGAATGGATATAAGGATAATACCACTCCGCTTGCAAAACAATTGCTGGAAGACGGCAATACAAAACTTTATTATGCAAAGCCTGATGAACGCGGATACATTGACAGCCTTGACTTTAAGGTGAACAATGAACGGGCACGCTGGGAATTGCTGAAAGACAGCATAGATATTTGCAAACTGTATTTGGATAAACCTTTGCAACCCGGCGAATCCATTACTATTACTACGCCTTTTCATATAAAAATTCCTTCGGGAAAAATATCGCGGCTTGGTCATATCGGTCAATCCTATCAGATAACGCAGTGGTATCCGAAGCCTGCAGTGTACGACAGAAATGGCTGGAACTATATGCCGTATCTCAATCAGGGAGAATTTTATTCGGAGTTTGGCAGTTATGATGTAAGTATTACTTTGCCGCAAAACTACGTCCTTGGCGCCACAGGCGATATGGTGGATGGTGAAAATGAATTGAAATGGCTTGATAAAAAGGTGGAAGAAACCAATGCACTTAGAGAGTTTGATAAAGATGATGATGCATTTCCGAAGAGCGATACTATCAATAAAATAGTGCGTTTCAAGCAAACCAATGTACATGATTTTGCATGGTTTGCTGATAAGCGGTATCATGTATTGAAGGGAGAAGTTACCACACCGCATACCAATCATAAAGTTACTACATGGGCTATGTTTACTAATGCTGAAGCCGATATCTGGAAACAAAGCATCAGTTATATCAATGATGCAATACATTATTATTCGCTCTGGAACGGTGATTATCCCTACAATAATTGCACGGCAGTGGATGGAACCATAAGTGCAGGAGGTGGTATGGAATATCCTAACATTACCGTAATAGGTAGTGCCGGCAATGCTTTTCAGCTGGATGTAGTTATTACGCACGAGGTTGGTCACAATTGGTTTTACGGAATGCTGGGCTCCAACGAACGAATGCATGCCTGGATGGATGAAGGAATAAATTCGTATAACGAAAACCGGTATGTGCAGACAAAATATCCTGATATGAGCCTTGCCGCAAGCATTGGGGCAAGGCCTCTTGAGAATCTGTTGCATTTGCAGCGTTACAAGCATAAAGCAGAGTATGAATTGGTTTATTTATTTTCGGCAAAGAAAAACGAAGACCAGCCAATTGAGCTGCCCGCTTACGATTACACACAGATAAATTATGACGGTGATGTATATTCCAAAACAGCTATTGTGTTTGATTATTTGCGGGCGTATTTAGGCGATTCATTGATGGACAAAGCGATGCAAAAGTATTTTGACGAATGGCATTTTAAACATCCTCTGCCTGCTGATTTCCGTAAGGTGATGGAACAGACTACAGGAAGAGATTTATCATGGTTCTTTGATGGAATGATTAACTCTACAAAGAAACTTGATTATAAAATTTGTTCTGCTACCAAGAATGCTGACAGCACCTGGAGCGTAACTATTAAGAACACCGGAGATATAAAAGGACCTGTATTTCTGCAGGCTATAAAAGATAAAAAAGTTGTAAATACTAAAATTTATGAAGGCTTTGAAGGCAAACAAACATTCACGTTTCCGGCTACCGAAGCTTCTTTATTCAAAATAGATTATCAGGAAGATATGCCTGAAGTAAACAGAGATAATAATACAATTCGTACAAAAGGAATATTTAAAAAGGCAGAACCATTGAGATTACAATTTCTCGGAAGTCTTGATAATCCTGAT
>CAIQBY010000074.1 GCA_903870175.1 uncultured Bacteroidota bacterium | reverse complement strand
TTGAAAGTT
The DNA here is from genome assembly GCA_903870175.1 of uncultured Bacteroidota bacterium. Classification (GTDB taxonomy): domain Bacteria; phylum Bacteroidota; class Bacteroidia; order 2-12-FULL-35-15; family 2-12-FULL-35-15; genus 2-12-FULL-35-15. The sequence continues at coordinate 3,579 of CAIQBY010000074.1, read as the reverse complement.
CAACAAATAACCCTACGAAATCGAGTGTAAATCTTTCCGGACCGAGGAGTGGATTCACCTATTTTATGGGCAATTCAGGAAAAATAATTCAGGCTCCGAAAAGTGATGGCGGCTATGGCTCGTATCCATTGATGTTTCAGTTTGGCTATCAATTTGAAGTTCAGTATTTGAATGAAGGAAGTTACCAGGCTTTATTTGAGTTCGTGCCGACGATTACCGGCTTCAATCAAAATATTTTTATCCCGAGTGTTACTATAATGAATGGTTTCAGGGATAATAAACACGGTTGGGAAATTGCCTTCGGACCTACTTTCGGACTTGTAACTATAGCTGACGGCTATTATGATAATCAGCAAAATTGGCATTTGAAAACGGAATGGAAAGACACGTTAGCTAATCCGCATCAGCAGGAACAACGATTGGATAGTCGCGGCAATTATCAATTACAGGCTGGTTTTATAATTGCGGCTGGTAAAACTTTTAAATCAGGCAAATTAAATATTCCTGTTAATTTATATGTTGTTCCGAGTAAAGATGGGATAAGGATGGGAGTTTCTTTTGGGTTTAATGCAAAAAGAAAGTAATCGTTCCTGTTTCAACAAATCGTAGCTACGTTTTAGGAATCGGTGCAACATTTTCAAAATTGGGAAAATAATAATTTTTTACTCTTCTTTTCCGAGCAAGGCATTGTTGTAATCAGGATGAACCAATAATTTATCATGAGCTACGCGTTCATCAAAAGTTAAATCAGATTTCAGGAAAACATACCAATAAGATTCTTTACTCATCGCATCCCAATGAATAATGCCCGTTCTTTTTTGAAAGGATTGAAATAAATTTAATCCAATAAAAGCAGCAACAATGATGATTAATGAAATGGAAATGAACTTTGATTTATTTAATACAGTTTGAAATAAAGCAGCTATGGGCAAAGCCATTATCGGGTAGGTGTCAATCATAGGGCGGCTTCCGAAACTCCCACCGTACCACCAGGTCCACCAACTATAAGCAACATAAATATTAATAAGCAGGAAAAATAAAGCTGGAAGAATTATGTTCTTGTGTTTCTTTAGTAAAAAAATCATACCAACAAAAGCAAAAATCATAATAGGAGTATAGGTAAGCCAGCCATTCCGATAACTAAAGAGTCCGGACAGAATATGAGGATGGTTGAAATAAAACGTTTCATTCAAATAAGAATAAAACAGCCAATGTCCAGTTAAATATTTCCAATAAAATAATTGAGGAATAAAAACAAGGAAATTGGAGAATGCTGCAATTACAACATGTTTTCGGTTCGATGTTAAAATATTTAATTTATCAATAAAAGTTCGTTTTGAATAAATGCCATATAATAATGGGAAAATTAAAATGATACAATTGACTGGTCTGATTAAAACGATAACTCCGAAAAGCAAACCAATTAAAATTGATTTTTTATAATTTGGATTCTCGTACCATTTAATAAATTGATAAAGAAAAATAGAAACCAGGCTAAATGAATAAGCATGCGACATTGCAGGCTCAGAGGTAGAATAATAATACAAATTTGTACCAAGTATTATACTTATTAAAGTAATACTGGTTGCAACTTCATTAAAAAATAAGAGTAATAATTTTCTTAGAAAAATCAATCCAATCAATAAATAAAACAAAGAAGAAATAGCAAGAAAAAATTCGTAAGGAATCGAAAAACCGTTTGCTTCATAATGAAATAAATGCGCAGATAGATGTGCAATTAAAAAAAATGGAGTATACATAATTGCTGTCCCCATTGTAAACTTGGCTACTTTACTGCCGTTCGGAGCAGTTTGATAAAAGAACTCATGCTTTTCGCCAAAATTTTTCTCGGGATATTTTTTAATAAATTCAAATGTAATATCGTGATAAATAAAAATTGCAGGTAAATAAGAATAATAAGAAGTAACATCCCAGTTAATTATTTTTTGTGGTGTTTCAGCCATCGACCAGCGTTTCAGGCTGAAGACAGAACAAATCATAAAAATGAAAAGGAATGCCAAAGTGAATTTTGAAAACGAAATATTTTTAATGGAAATATGTTTCATTAATAAATACTTTTCAAATTTAATTTCCGGAGTTTAGGTGCAATTTTAGCGGTAGCACCAACAATTAAAATTGTCATTATTCCACCAAAAACAACAGACGGTTTTAATCCCATTGCGCGAGCTGCAACACCCGATTCAAAACCACCTATTTCATTGGATGACCCGATAAATATACTGTTTACAGCGGAAACTCTGCCCCGCATTTCATCAGGAGTTGAAAGTTGTAAAATTGTATGACGGATAACGACACTTACATTGTCAAATGCGCCGGTGAGCGCCAGAAAGAAAAGAGATAAATAATAATTGGTTGATACTGCAAATAATATTGTAGCTATGCCAAATGCTCCGATTGCAAAAAATAAATTTCTTCCGGCATTATGTGTTGGTGGCTTATATGCTATGAGTAGTGCCATTATCACAGCACCTAATGCTGGGGCAGCACGCAGAAAGCCCAGTTCGACTGAACCTACATGCAGTATTTTATCTGCATAAGCCGGTAACATCGCAACTGCGCCGCCAAATAATACTGCAAATAAATCAAGAGATAATGCTCCTAAAATTATTTGATTGCTGAAAACAAATTTTATTCCCACTGATAAACTTTCTTTTAATGATTCTGTTTTTTCTTTTTTGGGTAAAGGCTTGGAAGAAATAAAAATCAGGGAAATAATTGATAGAGAAATTAAAATGATGCTGATTCCATAAGCAGTTGAGAAGCTGATAGCACAAATAAAACCGGCTACTGCAGGACCAATTATAGAAGCAATATGCCAAACTGTACTGTTCCAGGTGGCTGAATTGCCATATAATTCGCGAGGAACAATTTGAGCCATAAATGATGCAAATGAAGCTGAGAAAAATCCGCGAATAATTCCGATACTTCCTATTACAATAAAAATAGGTGTTGTTCCATAATTCTTAATAACTGTAGAAGTGTCAAGCGAAAAATAGAACAGGGCAGAAGTGGAAACAATCAGAAAAAAAGAAGAAATTAAAATTATTTTTTTACGACTGATTGTATCAGCCACATGGCCTGAAAACAAAGAAACTAGAATAAAAGGTATTGCTTCCGCAAGGCCAATCATGCCCAAAGCAAATTCATCTTTTGTATATTTATAAATTTGCCAGCCAACAATCACACTCTGCATTTGAATTGCCATTGTAAGAAAAAATCGGGTTGACATAAAAAACACAAATTCTTTTACGCGCAAGGCAGCAAAAGGGTCGTGTTTTATTTTTGGATTTGATGCATTCATATATAGCCGGCAAATTTATACTTAAATATTTTATTAATCTCTTTTAAACCAATTATAAAAAAGTATACCTTTACGCTTATTAAATCTTATTAATTATGAAAAAAATACTTATTGTTTCAATTGGCCTGTTGATGGTTAGCAACCTGTTTGCTCAGAAAATAGCTCCGGATAATGTTCCTGCGGATGTAAGATCAACATTTAAAAATAAATATTCTTCTGCCGAAAAAGTAAGCTGGCAATTGGATTATGATAATTAT
>CAIQBY010000073.1 GCA_903870175.1 uncultured Bacteroidota bacterium | reverse complement strand
GTTACTGCTCTACCGGTTATTTCTGTTAATTCTCCTTCTATTTGTGCAGGTCAAACAGCTAATTTAGTTGCCAATGGCGGAACATCATATACATGGAGTGCAGGTGCCATATCTACTGGTGTTAATACTGCAGATGCAACTCCTGCATCAAATAGTACATTCACAGTTACAGGCACAGTTGGGTTCTGTTCCGACACTGCATTAGCTATAGTTACAGTAAATCCTTTGCCAACAGTAACAGTTAATTCTCCAACAATTTGTGCAGGGCAAACAGCCAACCTGACAGCAGGTGGAGCGACTTCTTATACATGGAGTGCAGGTGCAACTTCTACCGGTTCAAATACTGCCACAGCAAGCCCGGCTTCAACAGCTACATTTACTGTGACAGGAACAACAGGAACATGTTCTGATTCTGCAGTGTCAACAGTGACTGTTGCTGCCACTCTTGCTATTACGGTTAATTCCCCTACAATTTGCAATGGACAAACTGCAATATTAACTGCAGGAGGTGCAACTTCTTATACGTGGAGTGCCGGCGCTACTTCCATCGGAATTGATTCTGCAAGTGCTGCACCTGCCAGCACATCAACCTATACTGTTACAGGTACATCCGGCACTTGTTCAGGAACTGCCGTTTCAACAGTCACAGTTGGTGCAGCATTATTATTAACAGTAAATTCTACATCTGTCTGTGCCGGACAAACAGCAATATTAACAGCCGGAGGAGCAACCTCCTACACATGGAGTGCCGGTGCAACATCTATCGGAACAGATTCTGCAAGCGTAACTCCTGCAACAACTTCAACATATACTGTTACCGGAACTTCCGGAACATGCTCCGGAACTGCTGTTTCAACTGTTACTGTTAATTCTTTGCCATCTGTAACAATAAATTCACCATCAAGCTGTACAGGACAAACAGATACATTAACCGCAAATGGCGCAACTTCTTACATTTGGAGTGCCGGTGCAACTTCTATTGGAATTAATACAGCAAATGTAAGTCCGGCAGTTACTACAAGTTATACTGTTACAGGAACAACTAACGGATGTACCAATACTGCCGTTTCAACAGTTACTGTTAATTCAATACCTACGGTAACTGTTAACTCACCGACAATTTGTTCCGGTCAAACATCAACGTTAACAGCAAGCGGAGCAAATACATATACATGGAGTGCCGGTGCTACTTCAACAGGTATAACCACTGCAACAGTTTCGCCACTTACTACTTCTTCCTACACAGTTACAGGTACAACAAGCGGCTGTTCCAATACAGCAGTAGCTAATGTTACTGTAAATGTATCTCCAACAGTTACAGTAAATTCTCCTGCAATTTGTGCCGGACAAACAGCAGCACTTACTGCAAATGGTGCTACTTCTTATACTTGGAGTGCTGGAGTAACGTCAACCGGAACCAATACTGCAACAGCCAGTCCTGCTGTTACAACAACGTATACAGTCACCGGGACAACGAATGGCTGTACTGCAACAGCGGCAGCAGTAATAAGTGTTAATAGCTGCAATAAACCGGTAGCGCATTTTATTGGTGATCATTTGAAATTCTGTTCGAATGGATGTGTGAATTTTACTGATATGAGTACCAATTCCCCTACATCCTGGACCTGGTCTTTTTCCGGAGCTACACCTTCTTCTTCAAATGTTCAAAACCCTACTAATATTTGTTATTCCGCAGTCGGATTATACAGTGTGCAGTTAATAGTTTCCAATGCGCAGGGTGCAGACACCTTGTTTATGACTGATTATGTTACTGTGGTAGCTCCTATACCAGTTACTATTACTGGTAATTTATCAATAAATTCCTGTGAGACAACTCAGTTAACAGCGTCTCCTCCAGGTTTAAATTATTCATGGGGACCCAATATAAATATGGCATGTAATAATTGCCAGACGGCAACGGTTGCTCCTATTGCAACTCAACAATATTATGTTTCATATACCGATGTTAACGGTTGTTTAACCAATGACACAACATCAGTAAATGTTACCGGCATATATTCTTATTTTATGCCTACAGGCTTTTCACCAAACGATGATGGAAATAATGATATACTGCTTGTACACGGACGAGGCATCCTTGATATTGATTTGAAAATATTTGACCGAATCGGCGAAAAGGTTTTTGAAACTACAGATATTAATACCGGTTGGGACGGCAAATATCATGGTTTGATTATGGATGATAATGTGTTTGCTTATATGCTCACCGTCACCTATTGTAATGGACAAACAGTGAAAGAGCAGGGAACACTAACGCTGGCAAGATAGAAAACCACCGATTAATTTTCTTCAATAATATCTGAAATCTTTTCCAGTTTTTTATCATCAAACTTTCCTGAAGTAGCATAAGCTATTTTCCCGTTCTTGTCGAGAACAAAGAAATATGGGATATCTCTCTTTTCAAAATCCAGCTCTTCTTTATATGTTTTTTCTCCGGAATAAAACAACAAATAGGAATACAATTCTTTATCAGTAAGAGCTTTAATTTTTTCTTTCGATTGTTTGCTTGTCAATTGATTTAATCCGGTAAACATTGGAATAAAAAACAAATTGATATTATAGTCATATTGCACATCAAAAATATCTCCATCCTTTGAATTCCTTTTAACAATGAATTTATTATACATCGGATTAATCCAGGTTTTCAAATCGTCCTCAGCGCCTTTACTGAAAGCCATTCCAAGCAAAGTATATTTCCCCTTTGTATCCTCTGGAAGATTTACTTTTTTCCCGTTATAATCTTCGCATTGCATATTAGGAAACATTTTACCAACTACTCCACCGGTTGGCTTGAAAGCAAATAAAACAATAATTACTAAAGGAATAATAAGTTTGTTCATTGGGTTAAAGTTACTTGTTATAATTCACTGATCTTATTTTAACACTTCCGGCAGCATTTCTTTTGTCAATTCGCTTCCTGCTATTTTTAAAAGAAAAACAGCTTTGCCATTTTCAAAATCATGATACATTTCATTTTTCAGAACATTCATTAATAAATCATACTCTCCAAAAAGTTGAGTACTCAACCCGTTTACTTCTACCCGTATTCCCTTATTCTGCTTAACCCGTCGAATAAAATCAATTACTTTCTGTTCGTAACCATCAGTTAAAGCATACATACTTACTTCAATTGTTGCAATCATCTTTATAATTAAATATTATTATTTATTTAATTCTTCAAACACTTTATCGGCTTTGAATTTTTTAGCTACTTTTCCTTTTCTAATTATTTTTATATGAACAATTGTGTCGCCTTGCTCTGTTGCATTAACAATATCCTGACCGGTTATCACGTGCCCGAAAATTGTATGATGATTGTCAAGCCAGGAAGTTGCCACATGAGTAATAAAAAATTGGCTGCCATTTGTTTTCGGACCTGAATTTGCCATAGCCAATATCCCGGGACCTGTAAATTTCAATTCAGGAAGGAACTCATCTTTAAAAGCATAACCAGGACCGCCTGTTCCATTTCCATTTGGATCTCCTCCTTGAATCATGAAGTTTGCAATCACTCTGTGAAATTTCAAGCCGTCATAAAACGGCACTCCATCAGCCTTTGCTTTGTTTTTTATTTTCCCTTCAGCCAATCCAACAAAGTTGGCAACAGTTAGCGGAACTTTTTCAAACTCCAGTTGTAATAATATTTTTCCTTTATTGGTTTCAATTTCTGCGTACAACCCCTTTTCTAGTTTAGGTGCTTTGCCTTTTGCTGAAACCCCGTTAATTGTAATAAGTAATACAGATAAAGATAATAGTAATTTTTTCATTGTTTTTATTTTTTGCGCAAAGTTAGAAAAGATTTAAGATTTCCATTTTAATATTATCTATTCCATTTTAAAGCTTTTTACAAAAGAAAAAACCTTCAAGAGATATTCATCTTGAAGGTTTTAAAAACTTTCCCTTTTATTTACTTAGAACTTGTATGATACACCTACTGCCAATACTTCTTTAAATTGCAAACGAGGTCCTGTCCCTAAAACGGAGATACCATCTATTGTTCTTGTAACCGGCACAGGCACATTATTATCATAAATCATATTGGTACTAACGGTAGCGACCAAAAATTTATTTACTTTCATGGTAAGAATATTTTCCCAGTTGACAACAATGTTTTGAGGGTCTTTCAAATAATTGCTGAACAAATCAAGCTTAGTAGCAAAGGTTACATTTTTAAATATTTCTACCCTGTAAGCAAATTTCAAATATCCCCCGAATTGATACAGCACTTTCTGCCCGTATTGCCTGATTCCATAAACACCGTTAACGGTATCGTACTGTGCCGGCTTAACTCCATAAGCTCCTTCATTTGCAAGTCTTTGGTCATTTACAATAGTGGTCTTTGATGTAACAGGAGAAAGATAAAACGATAAATGATTATCCTTTGTTTTATAATCCATACCCATAGAACCTACAACATAAGCAGGTGCCATAAAATGAGAAACCACAACCGAATCATTGGGATAATTATATCCATTTGCAAACTGACTCTTAAAATTCAGAAGCACTGCATAATTCCATTGTTTGAAGGCCTTATGACCATACATGGATGAAAAATCTATCTTATCTTCATTTTTTTGTAATGGTGCAGAGCCCACCTGCAACATACCATACGCTAACTCAAGTGAATTATCCCACGAGTTATTTCCTTTTTTATAATTGGCATGTAATGTCAACAGCGACCCTACAGATAATGAGTTTTGCCCCCCTGCAGCCCAGTTTGTGAAACTTGCCTGTCCGAAATTTACGCCAACCATTCCGCCTACTTTCCATGCAGTATCGTGTTTTATACTATCTAAAGTAAATGAAATACCTGATAAAGAAATTAATAATGCAGAAAGAACTAAAATGCTTTTTTTCATAATTAAATGATTGTATTATTATGTTATTAATATTTTGTTAATTTTTTAAAAGTCGGCAAATATAGAAAATATTATTTGCCGACAAATAAAAAACCCCGGCATATTAACGCCGGAGTTTTTTATTAATAAGTGATAAAATTATTTACCAAGTTTTGCTTTTAGATTAGTATCCAAAGCTGATAAAAATTCTTCGGTATATAAATAATGTTCGCCGTGATTTACTTTATTTCCATAAATACAAACCGCTAAATCTTTAGTCATTTTACCTGACTCAACAGTCTCTACACATACCTGTTCCAATGCTTCGCAGAAGTTAATCAACTCCTGATTGTTATCCAGTTTTCCTCTGAAAGCCAGGCCTCTGGTCCATGCAAAAATAGAAGCTATTGGATTTGTAGAAGTTGGTTTTCCGTTTTGATGATCTCTGTAATGACGGGTAACAGTGCCATGTGCAGCTTCTGCTTCCATTGTTTTTCCGTCTGGAGTTATTAGTACTGATGTCATCAAACCCAATGAACCAAAGCCTTGAGCCACTGTATCCGATTGAACATCGCCGTCATAATTTTTACAAGCCCACACAAAATTTCCATTCCATTTTAATGCCGAAGCAACCATGTCATCAATCAATCGGTGCTCATACGTGATGCCCTCAGCCTGATATTTTGCTTTGTAATCAGCATTGTAAATTTCTTCGAATATATCTTTGAAACGACCATCG
>CAIQBY010000072.1 GCA_903870175.1 uncultured Bacteroidota bacterium | reverse complement strand
GTGGATACTTTGATGACGAGGTGGTGAAAATGAATTCTACCGTGTTTGAAATAGAAGGATTAAATCCGCGCAAAGTGAATCTTCCAAGAAATACTGTTGACTTTGTAACCGATGAAAACGTTCGTCCAGCTGATTTGGCAGAAATGGCGAAGTTGCCTAGTGTATTTGCAAGAGATGGGGTTCAGACTGCTGCTAACTCAAGTGGTATTGTAGATGGTGCTGCTTCTGTGGTGGTTGGAAATGGAGATTTTGTAAAAGCAAAAGGCTTGAAACCATTATCTCGCATCGTTGCTTCTGCTACAAGTGCTTTGGACCCACGCGTAATGGGTTTAGGTCCTGTGCCTTCCATCCGCTTATTACTGGAAGTCGCAGGTTTAAAAATATCCGACATCGGCCTTATAGAAATCAATGAAGCATTTGCTGCTCAGTTTATCGGCTGTGAGCGCGAATTAGGCTTGGACAGAAATATCTGCAATGTAAATGGCGGTGCCATCGCTCTCGGACATCCATTGGGAGCAACAGGTACACGGTTGTCGTTAACTATTTCACGTGAAATGAAAGCGAGAAAAGTGAGATATGGTGTGGCTTCTGCCTGCATAGGTGGCGGACAAGGAACTGCTATTTTGTTTGAGAATATAGATATATAGGTTTGTTAATATTATTTGTTATTAATACTAATTAGCTTAAAATATTTACGAAGATGCTTTCGTAACTCTAATGTTAGATATGAACACTCTCTAATATTTGAGATGTTTTCAAACTGATGAATATCATAATTATTCGCGGTACATTTAAATACATTTGTAACTGATCAAGAGAATTATAGTACAGATTAAACAAAAAGAAATAATATGAGTAACAAGGTATATCAATGGCAAATGACGGGTTTGAATGAAGATTTCAAGCTTGTGGAAAATAATTTTCCTGAAGTGAAGGAGAATGAAGTGGTAGTGAAAATTGCAGGTTGTGGAGTTTGCCATACGGACTTGAGCTATTGGCACTCAGGCGTGCAGACTAAACATGCCTTGCCACTTACGCTGGGTCATGAGATTAGCGGAACTGTGGTGGCGGGTAATGCAAAATGGATGAATAAAAAGGTTATCATTCCAGCAGTTTTGCCATGTGGCGAATGTGAACTTTGTAAAAAGGGCCGGAGTAATATTTGCAGGAATCAGCTAATGCCGGGAAATGATTTCCATGGGGGATTCGCTTCTCATATTAAAGTTCCGTTTAAATATTTATGTGAAGTGCCTGACTCTGTATTAAAAACTTATTCGCTCGAACAGCTTGCTGTTATTGCCGATGCAATTTCCACCCCATATCAGGTAGTTAAAAAATCGGAGTTGGAAAGTGGTGATTTAGCAATTATTATTGGTGTAGGTGGTGTTGGAATTTACGGTGCGCTGATAGCTAAAATAATTGGAGCTAAAGTGATTGCACTAGATATTAACGATGAGAAGCTTGGGATAGCAAAACAAAATGGTGTGGATGCTACTTTGAATATTAAAGGACTTGACAGTAAAGCAATAAAAGATAAAATAAAGGAATTGGCAAAAGAAATCAATGCTCCTAAAATTGGCTGGAAAATATTTGAAATATCCGGCACTAAAGCAGGGCAGGACTTGGCATTTAATTTAATAACTTTTACATCTACTCTTTCAATTGTTGGTTTTACAATGGATAAAGTGGAAGTTCGATTGAGCAATCTGATGGCTTTTGATGCTAAACTTATTGGCACATGGGGCTGTAAAGCGGAATTGTACCCTGAAGTTCTTGAATTGATTTCCTCCGGTAAATTAAAAATAGAACAATTTGTTCAAACGTTTCCAATGTCTAAAATAAATGAAGTATTCAAAAATACTTTGGAACATAAATATACAAAACGTTCTGTATTAGTTCCGGATTTCAATTAAAAAATCTCAAATAAATGAAACTTTTAAAATTACTTTCTTTTTTATTATTATCACTCATATCATTTAACGGAGCTGCACAGATTAGAAAAGATAGTGTTAGCATCCCCAAAGATAAACCTGCAATTACCAATTTGGAAACCAGACAACTCTTCAAACGAAAAGGAAGATTTTTCTTTTATTGGGGATATAATAGAGATGCCTTTACAAATAGTGATATTCATTTGAAAGGGGATGGCTATGATTTTACGGTAAAAAATGTAACAGCAAAAGATGAACCGGAACCAATTTCTAAAACATACATTAAATACAATACATTTTCGGTCCCTCAATATAATTATCGTTTAGGTTATTTCATTAATGATAAAACATTTATTTCGGTAGGAGAAGACCACATGAAATATTCAATTGATAAACAAACTACTCTTCTTACAGGAACAATTACGAAGGATAATAATGGTGGTAAGAATATTGGCAACTACAATAATACAGAAGTAATAATAGGAGAGGACGGTGATAACAAGGTAAATAGAGCAACTATAGCAGATTCTTTGAAAGGAGGATTTGTTTCTAATTTTGAACATTGCGACGGCTTAAATGATGTGACTTTTGAAATAGGAAGAATAGAACAATTATGGATTGCAAAAAATGGCAAACATGTGCTTAGTGTATTAGGGGCTATAGGAGGCGGTATTGTTGTTCCTGATTCAGATACAGATATTTTAGGATATGCTCCAAAACATGATATGGAAACGGGGAAGAAATCATATCATCTTGCAGGATATAGCGGCTCTGCTCTTATAGGTATAGAGTTTACTTTCTTTAAAAATTTCTTTCTTCAAGGACGTTTAAAAGCCGGGTATATAAACTTACCTGATATTTTAACTACTGTAGAGGGAGGCAAAGCAAGTCAGCACTTTAGTTTTCTTGAATCGATGTTGGTAGTTGGCTACTCATATAAATTTGGCAAAAAATAATTCATAACTAATTAAATAAAAAAATAAAATGGGAAATTTACACAGTCACAACCTAGTTGAAACAAATTTCAAAGAAATACTATTTGAAAAACGTCCTTGTATAAATAATGACGGAAAGCCTGTTAAGGATTTATATAATGCGTGGATAATATTAAACAATCCGAAACAATTTAATTCCTACACAACTGCAGCAGTAAAAGAAATTATTCTTGCTTTTGGCGAAGCTTCAAATGACAGAAGTGTGGTAGCCGTTGTATTTACTGCTGTTGGTGACAAAGCATTTTGTACTGGTGGAAATACTAAAGAGTATGCAGAATATTATTCTGGCAATCCTCAGGAATATTCGCAATATATGCGATTATTCAATGATATGGTAAGTGCAATATTAAAGTGTGAAAAACCTGTCATTTGTCGTGTTAACGGAATGCGTATAGGTGGGGGACAGGAAATAGGAATGGCTTGCGACTTTACAATTGCACAGGATTTAGCGCGTTTCGGACAAGCAGGTCCTAAGCATGGAAGCGCTGCAATAGGTGGCGCAACGGACTTTCTACATTTATATGTAGGAATTGAAAGAGCTATGATGTCGTTGACTCTTTGTGAACCATGGACTGCACATCAAGCGTATAATTTCGGAATGATAACGGATATTGTTCCTGCATTAAAAGTAGATGGTAAATTTGTTGCGAACCCTTTGGTAGTAATCGATAAACAAACTGATGAATATGGGAAACTTGTTTTCGGAACAATGAAAACCGGTGAAGAATTGAAAAAAGGAAAAGAAGTGATGGCAAAAGGAGAGGTGGATTTATGTTTACTTGATGAAGCAGTAAATAAATTAATAGCAAAATTATTGCATACCTTCCCTAATTGTACGGCTAAAACTTTATCAGAAGTACGAAAGAAAAAATTAGAGCATTGGGATAAAAATAAAGAGTGCAGCCGCGAATGGTTAGCACTAAATATGATGAGCGAAGCGAAAGCTGGATTCCGTGCATTTAATTATGGACCGAAAGAAAATCGTGAAGTTGACTTTATTAAATTGCGTCAACTGCTTGCTGAAGGGCATGAATGGAATGAAGAGCTCCATCAGATTATTTCACCGCAATTTCAAAATGCATAATATTTTATTTTCTTAATGATGGAAAAAATAAAAGTTAATTACACTCATAATAATTGGGTAGCCGAAATATTGCTTGATGACGGAAAAGGAAATGTGCTGGATCATTTGATGATGTCGGAAATACAGCAATTACTGGATTCTTATAAAGATAAAAATAATTTGAAACTTATTACATTTCAAGGAGCTGGAAAACATTTTTCTTTCGGTGCGAGTGTTGAAGAACATCGTAAAGAATCTGCTGGAGCAATGCTTAATGGGTTCCATCAATTATTTTATACAATAAGAGATTTATCCATTCCTGTTGTTGCAAAAATTAGTGGGCAATGTTTGGGTGGTGGGCTTGAATTAGCATTGATGTGCAATCAAATGTTTGCCGATAGGACAGCAAAATTAGGACAACCAGAAATTATTTTAGGAGTATTTCCACCACCTGCTTCCATTCTTTTACCTGAAAAAATCGGCTTGTCTCGTGCCGAAGATTTGTTGATTACAGGACGAACAATTGGTGCTGATGAAGCAAAAGAATTTGGATTGTTGAATCTTGTATTTGAAGACAAAACAGCTTTGGAAGCAGGAACAAATGAGTGGATAACTCAACACATAGTACCTAAAAGCGCTTCTTCACTTCGCTTTGCAGTGAAGGCGTCAAGAATAAAATTCAATAAAATATTAAGTGATTATCTTCCGCAACTGGAAAGTACGTATATGAATCAATTGATGGAAACAGCTGATGCCAATGAAGGCATTAATTCATTTCTTGATAAACGTAAACCGGAGTGGAAAAATAAATAATGCAGGTTATCTATTGGAGGAAATTATCCTCCAATAGATATCATTGCTCTGTTTTTATGATGTTCGGCAGGGTCAGAAAAATCTTCCATTGTATTCATTCCAGCACGTATTTCCTTCTTATCCCATATTGATTTCCTGATTAACGATTCTATATTTTCGCCTTGTCGAAGTGCAGATAATAAATCTGTTTCCGAATTGGAGAATAGGCAATTTTTAATCTTCCCGTCCGCTGTTAATCTTATACGGTTGCAACTATCACAGAAGGGATTTGTAACCGAACTGATTACTGCAAAAGTTCCTAGGTAACCTGATATTTTATAACTTTTCGAAGTGTCGTTTTTCTTATCAGTCAAACGAATTAAATCTTTGCCATACTTTTCTGTAGCAATCTTTATTATTGAATCATAAGAAACTATTTTGCTTTTATCCCAACTATTTCCATCAAAAGGCATAAATTCTATGAAGCGAAAATGAACTGGTTTGTTTTTTGTGAACTCAATAAAATCAATTAATTCATCATCATTTTCATCTTTTATCAAAACGGCATTCAGCTTAACGTGGAAATTATTTTCAATAAGCAATTCAATATTCGACATCACTTTATCGAAGTAATTTCTCCTTGTGAGTTCTTTGAATTTACCCTTCTTCAGCGAATCCAGACTTACATTAATTGATTTAAGTCCGGAGTCAATAAATATATTCAAATATTTATCTATCAGAATTCCATTTGTTGTAATGGCTAATTCGACATCCAATTTAGCCAATTCAGAAATAATCTCAGCAACATCTTTTCTTACAAGCGGCTCGCCACCTGTTAATCGAATTTTTTTGACTCCCAATTTTACAAAACTATTTGCCAAAAGCAAGATTTCATCTTTACTCATATACTTAGAGTTTTCCTTTAAATGAACACCTTCCTCCGGCATACAATACATACACCTTAGGTTACATCTCTCAGTTAACGAAATGCGCAAATAATCGTGCTCACGACCAAAGGAATCAATAATATTGATTTGTTGTTTATTCATCTTACTTGTAAAGATACAAAAATTTTAACTTATATCTATTTTGATTAAATGACCACACTAAAATATGAACATAAATAGTCCCCCTAACTGACCATAGTCACCTGTTTTCTTTATTTTACTCATTACTTTTGGCAAATACATTAATATTAAATCATGTTGGAATCCTACAGTTATGAAATCTTTACATTCTTTTGGCTTTTAGCATGCCTATTTATAATTTATATTATTCGTTCAAAAAGAAATCAATCTGATTTCAAAAGAGGATTGCTCTTAATTCTATTTTCTTTTGTTTTGGGTGTTATTTTACTAATGATATTATTGTTTAACAAATAATAATTCGCCCTAAGACATTAACCAAATCTGCTTGATTTTCTCCTTAATAAAACTTGAACGAACAATATTTCCACTTTTCCTTAGAAACATCATAAAAAAAGAAAAAACCCTTGATTTCTCAAGGGTTTCCTTCTGTAGCGAAAAGGGGAGTTGAACCCCTGACCTCAGGGTTATGAATCCTGCGCTCTAACCATCTGAGCTACCTCGCCATTTTAATTCCAATAAAAAATATTCAAAATCAATGTTTTATTGATAAAATCAACGATAATCTG
>CAIQBY010000071.1 GCA_903870175.1 uncultured Bacteroidota bacterium | reverse complement strand
TCTGCAGATGCTGAAATCATAAGTATGATGAATCCGAAAGTTGATTTTTATTTTATCAAAGCCAATAAATAATATTAATATTAAAAAAATTAAGAAAGGTCTATCAAAAAAAATAATCAGCCAATAAATCATAATATTGAAAAACTGGCTCATTATTTGAATAGTATATTAATAACAAAACTGAATGTTATCATTTGTTATTAATCTTTAACATATTACTTTTGTCGAATTATAAATAAATTGAATAATTATAACAAAATTGTATATTATCATGAAAAATAAATTTTTAATTGCTTCTATTACAGGATTAGTTTTAACTGCTGTAAGTTTTGCCCAACAACCTTATGCCGCATCAGCTGCACCTACATCAAAACATGTTATGAAAGAAGATTCGGCAGCAATCAATGCCCTGGCAATGTATCCTGCAAATATCCGTACCGATATTTTTGAAGCCGCCGAATATCCTGCAGCAATAGTAAACATTGCAAGTTTGCAGAAAACTACAAGTTCACAATTTGCAAATTTAGTAGGTGATTACTCAAAGGAAGAGCAGGAAGATTTATGGAATTTAAGCAGATACCCTGATTTAATTGGATATATGACACATACAGGACGAAAATCGAAAGATGAATTAACTGCTTATTTAGCCACATATCCGGAAGACATTCGTGAAAATGCAATACGTCATGAACGTTCTCACTTTCAGATACTGAAACAAATGGATGATATACAGACACAAACAAATTTGCAGTTTGAACAGATTATAGCCGACTATCCGAGAGGGACGCAGGATGCTTTGCGAACACTTATTCAATATCCTGAAATAATAAACCTGTTGAACGATCATTTGAATATGACTGTTCGTGTAGGAGACCATTATCGCCGCGATCCACAGGGGGTTACTTCCTGGCTCGATGGAATAAGTCTGGCTGAAGCCAGGCAAAATGCTGAGGATGCTGCCGAATGGAAAAAAACTATTGAAGATAATCCTGATGCAGCAAATGAATTAAAAAGTGCAGCCAATGATTATGCTCAGGAAAACGGATATTCCGATGATGAAGTACATACCGCACCCGACCCTGATTATATTGCCAATTATACCTGCACTCCTTATTCATACTGGTTTGGATATCCTACGTGGTACCCTTATAGTTACTGGTATCCATATCCGTTTTGGTTCGACTGTGGATTTTATTACAACTCTTATGGAAATATGGTTATGTTTGGTGCGCCTTCATTTTATTTCACCAATTGGTTTTTCTACCATCCTGAACATTATCATCATTATCCACATTTAGGTGCAACTTATGTTAATCATTATTATGGAAACAGAAGGTCGTTATCAGGAAACGGAAGAGTAGTGAGTAACTGGGCACATGACAACAGAAATTATCTGCCTTCGGATTTCAGAACAAACAAAACCAACAGAGCAGATGTGATTAGACAAGTGGGACAAATGAATGAAGAATCTCGCAAACAACAGGGAGGCAGAAGTATGACTCCTGAAGCACGCGACCAGTATTTTCAAAAAAATGCTTCTAAATATCCATCTTTAAATAATAAGGTACAACCTAAAACAGAAGGAGCCGGAAGACCTGAGAATAGAGGTGAAGTATTGCCTCAGCCTGAAAATCAGCCGCATGTTAAAATTAATAAATCGGCACCACAGCCTGCTCGTCCTCAACCGCAGCCTGCAAGACCTAATAATGAACAGCAGCATAATAATAATTTTAATAACATACATAATGCTCAAGAATATCATAGGAATAACTGGGAACAGGCGCAACCTGCCCAACGAACACAACCACAGCAGGCACCTCATTCTGCAGCACCTTCCAGATCAGCACCGCCAAGCAGACCATCAGGTGGAGGAGGAAGAAGATAACGGATTCCAAACTCATTGATTTTATTATTTGATAAATAGGACAAAAAAAGAGGTTGCTTAAAAGCAACCTCTTTTTTTGTTTAGTACATTTTTAATAACGTTGGAGGTTAATTTATTTTTTCAATAAATTAATCGGAAAATAAAAAAGCACCCTGAAATTTCAGGATGCTTTGCGGACCGGACGGGACTCGAACCCGCGACCTCTGCCGTGACAGGGCAGCATTCTAACCAGCTGAACTACCGATCCTTTTATTTTGTTAGAATTGGAGTGCAAAAGTAGTTTTATTTTTAATACTACCAACAAATAAGTAAAAAATATTAAATTATATTACTTCTCCAAATAAATCATAATCCTCAGCAGAAGTAATTTTCACTTCTGCAAATTCTCCTATACGAACATAGTCTCTTTCTGCCTTTACCAGTACTTCGTTATCTACTTCAGGCGAATCAAATTCTGTGCGGCCAATAAAGTAATCTCCTTCTTTTTTATCAAAAAGAACTTTAAAAGTTTTGCCTACTTTCTGTTGATTTAATTCAAATGAAATATCTTGCTGCAAAGCCATTACAGCTTCTGTCCTTTCCTGTTTTGTTTTAGCAGATACATTATCTTTCAATAAATAAGCACTCGTGTTTTCTTCATGAGAATAAGCAAAAATACCTAATCGCTCAAATCTGGTTTGTGTTACCCATTCAAGCATTTCTTCATGGTCTTTCTTTGTTTCTCCTGGGTAACCTGCAATTAAAGTGGTTCTTATTGCGATTCCTGGAACTTTATTTCTTATTTCATTCACTAAATCAATTGTCTTTTGCTTGGTAGTACCTCTTTTCATACTTTTCAGCATATTATCAGTAATATGTTGCAGGGGCATATCCAGATAATTGCAAATATTCTTTCTTTCGTTCATCACATCAAGAACATCCATAGGAAAACCACTGGGAAATGCATAATGCAAGCGTATCCATTCAATTCCTTCTACATCCGAAAGATGTTTTAACAGTTCAGATAGGTTTCTTTTTTTATAAATGTCAAGTCCATAATAGGTTAAATCCTGCGCTATCAGCATCAATTCCCTTGTTCCGTTCTTAGCAAGATGTTTTGCTTCTTTAACTAATTCTTCTATCGTTTTCGAAATATGTCCGCCACGCATCAATGGAATAGCACAAAAGGAGCAGGGTCTATCACAGCCTTCCGAAATTTTAAAGTAGGAATAATGATGAGGAGTGGTCAAAAGTCTTTCTCCAACAAGTTCGTGCTTGTAATCAGCCTTCAATGTTTTTAATAAACGAGGTAATTCTCTGGTACCGAAATATCCGTCAATTGTTGGAATTTCTTTTTCCAATTCCGGCCTGTATCTTTCACTCAAACATCCGGTAACATAAACTTTATCAACCAGACCCGCTGCCTTTGCATCAGCATATCTTATAATGGTATCGATACTTTCCTGTTTGGCATTATCAATAAATCCGCAAGTATTAATAATCACAATACTCGAATCATCATCTTTGCTTTCATGTTCAACATCATAATTATTAGCTTTCAGTTGACCCATCAAAACTTCGCTATCGACAATGTTTTTTGAACATCCGAGCGTTACTACATTTACTTTATTCTTTTTAAGCGTTTTTGTTTTCAATATGGCATATTTTAAAATTCATGACAAAAGTAAGCTATATGTTTTAATACACGTGTGATAAAATATGTAACTTTATGCAGAAATTAATTCTAAAGTAATGGAAGACAATAAAAATTCGAAAATAATATTGGCAGCACTTGCAGGAGCAGCCATAGGAATAGCTATTGGTTATTTCTTAAACTCTGATAAAAAGGATGAAATTTTAAATGATTTAAAAGACGGTGCATCCAAAATGAAAGATGATTTATCAGAAGGTTTTGATAATTTAAAGAATTCTGTAGAAGACCATTTTAAAAACCCAACAATTTAATATGAGCGAGCAGCCTTCCTTTTTCGAGGAATTAAAACAGATTATTATTGCGTACTTTGAAGCAAAAGTTCAATTGTATCGTATCAGCGCTTATGAAAAAGTAGCTAAAGTTATGGCTGTTTTATTTTCTTCCATAGTTATTACTATACTTATTTTCTTTCTTTTGTTTTTCTTAAGTATCAGTGGTGGATTTTACTTTGCAGCTTTGCTAAACAGTAATGCGTTGGGGTTTCTTATTATTTTTGGCTTATATGTTATACTTCTCATTTTTGTTATTATTTACAAAAAAACTATTCTTGAAAAGTATATAACAAATAAGGTTATCGAACAATTATTTGAAAAGGAAGACAATGAATAACGAGCCGATTAAAATAACAAATCTGAAAACTCTTCAACGAGAAAAGCAACGATTACAAATGTTTTCGGGATATCAGGAACAATTATTGAAAGATAAAATCAATTATATAAAACAACATCCTCAGCAATTAATTGCAGAAGAGATTTTACCATACAGCTCGGATAAAAATAGAAAAATCTCCGGCATTTTTGATACAGTAAACGAATATATATTCGAGAAATTCCTTGGTCTTGATTTGAATGGGAAAAATAAATTATCAGGATTATTAATTAAATTAAGTGAAGTAATGATAATGCGTCTCTTCAATAATTTCAAGAAGAAATAGACAATATGAAGAAGCTAATTAAATATTTACTTTTTGCAATTCTATTTTTAATCATCGGATTTGGTTTTACTTTATTTGTTTTTCCTGAAAAAATCATCTCTTTCTTTATTCCTTCAATAGCGCAGGTAAGCGACATACAAGCGAATGTTAAAAAAGACACTGCATATATTAATACCAAATTAGTTGCTCAAAACAGCACTTTTTTTTCAATCAAAATGGATACTTTAAAATATAAAATTTCATTCGCAAATAAAATATATTTTAGGGATAAAAAGCCATTAGGGTTGATGCTTAAGAGATATAATAAAGATACTTTTAATTTCTCATTTAAAATTCCCTACTCAATTATTTTAGATGATATGAAACATGAAAAGGAAAAGAGAGATAGTACTAATTTTCTTACCGATCTAACGCTTCAATACTCTACATTTTTTGGGAAAGCTGAATTGCCAATTGCCGAATCCGGAAAGATTAAAATTCCGGAACCTCCTGAAATTCAAATTGTGGATTTAAGATTTAAAAAGGAATTGGATACGAAGAATATTCTTGCAGAAGTAAAATTGAAAGTAACTAATCATAGTTTATATAGCTTAAAAATAAATAAAATGAGCTATACAATTAATGTTTTGCAATTTGCAAATGTAAAAGGTGTTTATGCTAAACCGCTTAATTTTAAAGGTAATTCCGTAACAGAGTTTAATATTCCAATTGAAGTGGAACTCAAGAAAGAAGATAAATCACTGATGAGTATTTTAAGAAGCAACGAACCGCATCATTATGTATTGGTGGTTGACGGGATTATTAATTCTACTGATTTTAAACAGGAAAGAGCGACAAATATTAAATTGATTAAGGAAGACGATGTAATTCTAATGCAATAGTTATCTATTGTTTGAATAAACTATCAACAAATTCATTCTTATTAAACACCTGTAAATCTTCCATCTTTTCTCCAACACCAATATATTTTACAGGGATTTTAAAAGTATCTGAAATTCCAATTGCTACTCCGCCTTTTGCTGTTCCATCCAGTTTAGTTAACGCCAGCGCATTGACATCAGTAGCTGCTGTAAATTGTTTGCATTGTTCAATGGCATTTTGTCCGGTAGATGCATCAAGCACTAATAATATTTCGTGAGGGGCATCAGGTACAATCTTACGCATCACATTTTTTATTTTGGTAAGTTCATTCATCAAGCCTACTTTGTTATGTAACCGTCCGGCAGTATCAATAATTACAATATCAGTACCTTTTGCAACTGCAGAACTCAACGTATCAAATGCAACAGAGGCAGGATCAGCATTCATTCCTTGAGAAACAATTGGTACGCCAACTCTTTCTCCCCATACTTTTATCTGGTCGACAGCAGCAGCACGAAAGGTATCTGCCGCACCTATAACAACTGTTTTACCGGATTTTTTAAATTGAAACGCCAATTTACCTATTGTAGTAGTTTTACCAACTCCATTAACTCCTACAACCATTATTATATATGGTTTTTTGTCTGTAGGAAGATAAAAATCTTCCTTGTCTTCCATACCATTTGAAACAAGAAGTTCGGCGATTTCTTCTCTTAAGATTTCATTTAGTTTTGAAGTCTCAATTTTTCTCTGTTGAGCAACTCTTGCTTTTATTCTTTCTATTATACGAAGTGAAGTATCTACCCCCACATCGGATGTCAACAGTATTTCTTCCAGATTTTCGAGTACCTCGTCATCTATGGTTGCTTTTCCGAGGATAGCATTAGCCAGTTTGCCAAAAAAAGTCTGCTTAGTAAGAAATAGCCCTTTATTTAAAGACTCTTTTTTTTCTTTACTAAAAAAACTAAAAATACCCATAGTGGAAATTATAAATTATGAACTTAAATAAAAATTACCGGTATATTATAAACAATAAAAGCTCCCTTTTTTGAGGAAGCCTTTAAATATTAAAGGATAGCTTAATGATTATTTATTAGCTAAAAAATCTTTGATGTGATCGTTATGAACAATCTCTTCTTTAAATGTATAAGCACCTGTTTTAGGTGATTTTACCATTTTAATCACTTTAGTGAAGTCTTTTCCTTTACCTGATTTTAATGTCGCAACAACTTTCTTTGCCATTTTATTTTAAGTTTGAATAATTATTTTTATGAAACTGTAAATTAAATATACTATTTAATTTCTTTATGTACCGTCATTTTTTTCAAGATAGGATTGTATTTCTTCAATTCCAATCTTTCGGTAGTATTCTTTTTATTTTTTGTAGTAATGTAACGAGACGTTCCTGGTTTCCCACTGTCTTTGTGCTCTGTACATTCCATAATCACCTGGATTCTATTACCTTTTTTTGCCATTTCCTTATTTATTGAATTGTTTAATTGCTCTTAATTGAAAACTATTTTTTCAAATGTCCCTGTTCTCTCGCTTCTTTAAGTACAGCTGTTATACCATTTTTATTGATGGTACGTAATGCAGATGTAGATAAGCGTAAAGTAATCCATTTGTTTTCTTCAGGCAAGAAAAATTTTTTCACCTTTAGGTTTACATTGAATTTACGTTTGGTTTTAGAGTTAGAGTGAGAAACTTTGTTTCCTACAATAGCCTTTTTTCCTGTTATTTCACAAACTCTTGACATAGTATTTTTTATTAATTATATTCCTTTTTTATTTTTGGGAGTGCAAATATCGCATTATTTCTCGAACTGACAAAAAAACATTAACAATTATTTTCATAATAATTACCAAGCCACTCTACTTTTATCAAAAAATACTGTTACAAGTATTGCAGGGTTTTATCAAATTACTATTTTCGAGGTAGCTTATTCTTTCAGTATTGAATTGGGTTTCCAGCATTTCCAGTTTATCTTTTTGAATAAAAAGTTCGGCTGAATTTTTAGCCGGATCAGATAAAAGTGCACTGATATGGTTTTTTACCTCTTTTATTTCATTTAATGCATAAATCATGTTTTTAAGATTGTTGAACCTTGCATTTGTAGTAGCATCCTTGCCTTCCGCAGTCAAACTCTTCCTTTTCATTTCCGAACAAACAGTCCATGTATTTATTAATGTAGAATCATAATTACTATTCACATTAAGCCATTCGCCGGTGCACTCAGGTTTGTCTTTATCTGTAATTGCCGATTTTGAAGGGTAATTGATATATTTTGTTCCATTATTATCTCTCATGTTCACAGCTATTACCAAATCTTCGCCTTCCTTTCTTTTCATAATTATAATTTTGCCCTCAGCGTCAATTAAAGTCCCTTCTCTCATACTTATCGGATTAAGAACATCTGCACCATACACTATTATTTCATCAATTCTGGCTTCTTTTACGTCTCCGTAAGGTATCCATTTCAATAATAAGTCCATTTTATTTGAATTGTCAGACAAAAGAGATACTGAAAGACCTGTTTTAGGGCATTTATTCATACATTTATAATAAACATCAACCACAGAATCGCTCACAATGGTAGCTACCATGTAATTTGTCCAACCGATATTATAATAATTACTGCTGCCTGTCAAAATGCTTCCTTTCACCAAATCGTAATCCGAAACTTTAGGGTCGGTATTAGGTTTGGTGTCATAGGAAACGCCTTCTACCGGAATCGAAATTTTATATTTCCCTTTGCCTTTTTCTTTCTCTTTGATAAAGTCTCCAAACGCTCCGGTTCCGTAAAATGTTCTGACATCTTTAACATAATTGCCGGTATTAGGAGCTTTGGTTGTGGAATAAAAAGCGTTTTTCAAATCAGCACAGTCACATTGTGAAAATGCGGATAAGGAAAAAAGTATTAAAAACGCAGGTAGTAACAGTAGTTTTAGGTGTTTCATTGGTTTATTATATGTTGGTTTAATGCAATAACTAATATAATTATTGAGGTTTCAAAGATAATATAAAAGGATGAAAGGTCAGCACAATTTATTTCATCGTAAATGGAGTTATGAAAATACAACTTTTGTTAATGAGTAAACTCTTACTCTTTTCTTCTGTCGAAATTCCATAATTATTAAAATCAAACTTCATGAAAAAAATAAATTCTACTTCAGTAGTCCTGCTTTTATTTTCTCTTCTTTTATTTTCAAATGCCAATTCACAACCAATGTTCGACCTTAATGTGATAAGTCCAATGTCGTTGGGCAACAATGCTCCTACTGTTATTGGAATAGGAGGAGGAATTGGCTTATATTCCACAGCCATTAATCTTTCTGGCAACAAAGGTACTAGTTATAATAAGTATAAAACCCAGAACTATAGTACATATCATTCAACCAAACAACCTGCTTTCTGTGTTCGGTTTGGCGGTGATGCTTCAATTGCAAATATGGGTTACAAACATCTTTATGATATGCCGCTTCTCGCTCCCGAAAGTGGCACCTCAAAAGTATATTTCGGAAATACTTTTTTTACTGTAAATGCCGTAGCAAAATTTTATTCCAGTTGTTTTAATAGTAAGTTATTGCCCTACGGGGAAGTGTTTGCAGGGCTAAGAGGATACAATAGTAATGTAACCATTCAGCCGGATGATGGCAGTGCTTCTACTTCAAGCCATATTGCTCAATCCGCAGGAGTCGATGCAGGCGGCGGTGCAGGATTACTTATTAAACTTGGAAGTATTTTTCTGGATGCAGGCGTAACCTACACTCATTCCGAAGTACCTGGCAGCTACGCCGATTTAACAACTTTACAACGAATCGGTAATTCCGCTGACATGAAACTACAGGAAATTCCTAATGATTATTTGGTTTATAAACTGGGAATTGTTGCTTTAATTGATGGTGATGGAACAGGATGCAGCGGACGTTCGAGCGGTTCCGTCTGGAGTGGTGCATTTCATTCCTGCGGACATATATTAGGTGGTGGACACAGTCATATAAGCATCCATCTGCATTAATAAAAATTACATACGCTCAGGAACTTCAATCCCCAACAGTAACATAGAGGATTTTACAGCCGTACCAATAGTATTGGAAAGATGCAAACGGAAATACATTAGTTCCTTGTTTTCTTCTTTTAATATAGAAGTGTCGTGGTAATACTGGCTATATTCCTTTGCTAAATCATATACATAATTAGCAATCAATGCAGGACTAAATTCAGCAGTAGCCTGTAATAGAGTAGGAGTGAAGCTATGCAGTTTAATGATAAGTTCTTTTTCCTTTGGCAATAAAGTAACATTGTTGTTAAAAGAAGTAGAAGGCTCAAAACCTGCAATATCCTTTGCTTTACGCAATAATGCACGAACTCTAACATAGTTGAACATAATAAAAGGAGCAGTGTTGCCATTAAAATCAATTGATTCGGCAGGGTTAAACAACATTTTCTTTTTAGGATCTACTTTTAATATAAAATACTTGAGTGCTCCCAAACCAATCGTTTTATAAAGATGATTCGCTTCGTTATCGCTCAAACCATCAACTTTTCCAAGTTCTTTAGTGGTAGCAGTAGCAGTATCTATCATCTCAGCCATAAGGTCATCGGCATCAACGACAGTACCTTCACGGGATTTCATTTTACCCTCTGGAAGTTCCACCATCCCATAAGATAAATGAAATAATCCTTTTGCCCAATCGTAACCAAGCTTGTTAAGTATAAGAAACAATACTTTAAAGTGATAATCCTGTTCGTTTCCTACAGTAAAAATAAGTTTATTAAAATGTGATTCTTTGTATCGCTGCGCTGCAGTGCCAAGGTCCTGAGTCATATATAATGAAGTTCCATCCGAGCGCAGCAATGTTTTTTCATCCAATCCATCTGCAGTCAAATCAATATATACAGAGTTGTCTTCTCTTCTTTTTAAAACGCCTTTCGCCAATCCATCTTCAATAATATCCTTGCCTAATATATAGGTATTGCTTTCGTAATATATTTTATCAAAGTCAACACCCATCATTTTATAAGTATCTGCAAACCCTTTATATACCCAGCCATTCATCATTGTCCAGAGTTCGCGCACCTGCTTATCTCCCTGTTCCCATTTCAAAAGCATCTCCTGTGCTTCGCGCATAAGTGGTGCATATTTCTCTGCATCCTCATCATTCATGCCTTTTAGTTTAGCATCGACAATCTGTGATTTGTAATTCTTATCGAACAACACATAATACTTCCCTACTAAATGGTCGCCTTTCATAACTGATGATTCAGGGGTTTCACCATTTCCCCATTTTTGCCAGGCAATCATTGATTTACAAATATGAATACCTCTGTCGTTTACAATGTTTGTTTTAATCACTTTGTTTCCGGCTGCTTTAAGTATTTCAGCAACGGAATAACCAAGCAGATTATTACGAACATGACCAAGATGCAAAGGTTTATTAGTGTTAGGCGAAGAATATTCCACCATCACTGTAGCGGCATTGGCAGGCAATTCAGGATTAATAAATGGCTTATTTGTAATAGAATTCAAATAGTTTAGCCAATATGAATCTGAAATTACAATATTCAAAAATCCTTTTATTACATTAAAGTCAGCTACTTCAGCAACATTAGTTTTAAGATAATTCCCTATTTCATCTGCAGTAACTTCCGGCTTTTTCTTTGATAATTTAAGGAAATTAAAAACAACTAAAGTAAAATCACCTGCAAAATCAGGATTCGTTCTTTCAAACACAACTTTGTCAACATCTCCACCATAAAGCGTTTTAAGGGCTTCAATAGTTTTTTCGGAAAGTATTTGTTCAATATTCATATTAGTATGTCAACTGACTTACTACCTTTTGCAGTATTTCAAAAGTATTTTCAGCCATTAAATTTTCTTTGTCAAGAGTAGGATTTACTTCACAGATTTCGAAGCAGCATACTTTTTCATTTTGTACCAATCTAACACATAAACTTCCTGCTTCTTTTTCTGTAATACCATTTCTTACAGGAGTTCCGGTGCCTTTGGAAATGGAAGAATCCATACTGTCCACATCAAAAGAAACATAAATTAAATTGCAGTGATTTAAATGAGCCAGCGTATCACGAGCTATTTTCTCAACACCATTACGTTTTACTTCGGCTGTAGTAAATGTCTTTATTTTATGCTTTTTCAGAAGGTAACTTTCTTCTGGTTCCACATCACGAACGCCAATATAAACAATATCTGCATAAGTAATTTTTGGAGTAATCCCTCCAAGTTTTTTTAATTGTCCCCAAAGTTCCAAGGTTTCTTTGTCAGGCTTATTCATTTTGTTGGCAATGTTATCTTCAGCCAATGCGGTAGCCAAAGGCATTCCATGCAGGTTACCAGTCGGAGTAGTATAAGGACTGTGGATATCAGCATGAGCATCAATCCAGATAACACCAAGCTTTTGTTTTGGATACGCCATTTTTATTCCTGCAATAGTTCCTCCGGCAGTGCTATGGTCACCGGCAAGTACAATAGGGAAATTATTTTTCTTAAGCGTTTGTGAAATTTGTGTCGCTACCCGTTCATAAATTGAAAGAAGACCATTTATCCTTTTTGCATAGGGAGGTTTTGCAGGTTCAAACAACAACTGATTTTCAGTTTTTATTTCAATGGATTCAAACTGTTTGAACATATTGCTTCCATAATCCAAAGCCGCTGTTTTAATAGCATCTATGCCCATACTTGCTCCTCGCGTACCTGCACCAATCTCCGACTTTACTTCTATAAATTTTACCGTTTTCATTTTATATATTGTTATACTATTATAATTCTTTTTTTATTTGGTTTCCTTATCTACGTTTACAATTTAATCCTTCATTTTTAGAATTTGTTTAATACTTGTTAATTTAAATTAGTTACTTTATTGAAAATATATCAATGTAAGTTAGTTACTTTGTACAAAATTAAATCAAATACATTATTTATAACTCTTAACACCTTTAAAACACTAACTTATTATGGATAGCAAATACCGGGATTTAATACAGCAAACCTTTGATTTTCCTCAAGAAGGGTTTGAAGTTGTGGATAATGAACTTCATTATTATGACATCCCATTAATGGATATCATTAAGAAATACGGTACTCCACTAAAAATAAGTTATCTGCCCAAAATCAGTGCGCAAATTCAAAAAGCCAAAAAACTGTTTAATGTGGCAATGGCAAAAGCCGATTACAAGGGCAAATATACATATTGTTATTGTACCAAGAGTTCTCATTTTTCATTTGTGCTTGACGAAGCATTGAAAAACGACATTCATCTGGAAACATCGTCCGCCTTCGATATACCATTAATAAAGGCTTTGCACGCTTCCGAAAAAATAACAAAAAGTACTTTTATTATTCATAATGGGTATAAGCGACCAATGTATTTAAAGTATATAAGTGAACTTATAAATACCGGATTTGTAAATTCAATACCAATACTTGATAATAAAAATGAATTGCCTCAATTGGAAAAGTTATGTAAAAAGAAGTTTAAAGTTGGGTTGAGAGTTGCTACTGACGAGGAACCGAAGTTCGAATTTTATACATCCCGACTTGGAATAAGGCAGGCGGATATTGTTGACTATTATAATACAGTAATAAAAAAGAGCAACAAGTGTACGCTTAAAATGCTGCACTTCTTTATTAACACCGGAATAAGAGATTCGACTTATTATTGGTCTGAACTTTCGAAATGTATAAATGTATATTGTGATTTAAAAAAAGTTTGCCCTTCTCTGGATTCATTGGATATTGGCGGTGGATTTCCCATTCGTACGTCATTGAGTTTTAATTATGATTATTCATATATGGCAGATGAAATAATTCAGAAAATCAAAAATATATGTGAAGAAAGAGGTGTCACAGAGCCTAATATATTTACGGAATTTGGAAGTTTCACGGTAGGGGAGAGCGGTGCTGCTTTATATTCTATTGTGGATATCAAAAAGCAAAATGACAATGAGCTATGGTACATGATTGACAGTTCGTTTATTACCACTTTGCCCGATACATGGGGGATAAAACAAAAGTTTATTTTGCTGGCCATTAATAACTGGGATAAGGAATATCAACGTGTGAACTTAGGCGGACTTACCTGCGACAGCGATGATTATTACAATGCCGAGTCGCATCTCAATCAAGTATACATGCCTAGAGTAAGCGAAAAGCAGAAAGAACCTCTGTATTTGGGATTCTTTCATACTGGTGCTTATCAGGAATCATTGGGCGGATATGGAGGAATTCAGCATTGTTTGATTCCTGCACCCAAACATGTAATTATTGATTTGAATGAGGAAGGGGAAATTATTACTCATCTGTTCTCGAAGGAACAAAGCTTTAAATCGATGATGAAAACACTGGGGTATTAATAGTTGTTTGCAGGTGCAAGTGAGTTATTTTAATTAAACTGCTCAAATAACAACACAACTATGGGCACTTTACTCATAAAGGTTTTCCAAATCCAGTTTCTTTATTCGTGAATAAATTGCTCCTTTGGTTCTTCCGAAATGTAATGCCATATCTTTTACAGTTTCATTTTCGCAATACAATTCTGTTAATTCTTCATCAAGCTTATCAGTCCAGGGCTTGTATGCGTCTTTGTGTTTCTCTCTAATTTTATTTACTGAATATGCTTTTTCAATAGTTCCAGTTGGTTCTTTAACATATTTAGTTGAATAAGTTGGTTTGCTATAGTTTTCAGGTTCTTTATTTTCTTCTTCTTTAGTCACTTTCATAATATGAATTTGAGAAGACTTTGGAAACTCCAACGGCATAAGTGTTTCCGGAATATGAATACTGTTCCTTGTTCTGGTAATAGCAACATATAACAGGTTTATTTCTTCATTTAATTTTGAATTATCCCTCCCTTCATTTTTATTATCTTTTATATATTCAAGTAATTTTTCCTCTGTAATAAAGTCATTGGCAAGCTGTACAGCATCATATTCCAAGCCTTTGCAGCGGTGAACAGTTGAAAATACCATTTCGGCTTTTTCCTTTTCATCATCCCCAACGTGCTTTTCTTTTATAGCTTTTATAATATCGTGAATTTCATTTCCATAGTCCTTCACCAATTCAACCATCATTCCAAGCTGCACATCTTCCGTCTTCTCAATATAATCTTCCAATTCTTCAAGGTCTTTCATTGCCTTGATTAATTTATCCCTTATCAAATGATGTTTTTTGTTATACAGATGCAGCACATCATAAAGGGATGCGCCTTCATCAGCATACGTATAGGAATTAATATTTCCTTCAAAATAAATATGTTTAACTTTTTTCTTTTCTGTCACATATTCAATTGCTTTCACAAGCAAACCAAGGTTAGTACGGGCAAGTACACCTTTTGTTTTATGAGTTTTAGTTTCTCCTTTTCCTGTTATTGTTACAGGATTATGTTCACCTAAATGACTTTTCAATTTAAGTACTTCCATTGCAAGGTTGGCAATATCCTGACTGAAACGAAAACTAGTAGTAAGATTAAACGTAGCATAGTCCGCCTTTTCAAGAGAGTTTACAGCATATCTCCAGCCATAAATTTGTTGATAGGTATCGCCGACAATAACCTTAGTTGCCTGTTGTTTGAAAAATATATCAAGCATTGCAGGAGATGCATCCTGTCCTTCATCAAACAAAATGTAATCATAATTTAACTTTGGATTGGATAATTGAAACTTCTTTAAATAAAAACCATGCGTAACTTCTATTTCGCCTGAATCCATCTTGCCCAATAGTGTTCTGGTCTGGCTTTCGATATAGTGATAAAAGGACTTTACAAATATTTTTGCTTTAATATCAGAAACTATATCCAGATAATTTAAGTCCTGAACCTTTTGTTTATCACTGTTGCAGAAGTACGAAATAAATTTGTTGATGTGATTTGCGATTACATATTCGGTATGTTTTTCTTCGTTGCCCTGCAAATTAAGCAGTTCGGTTATTTCATTTGTTTTATAATCCCGTGGTTTTACTTTATAGTTGTGTTTGAAAACAATATGTTTGTAAGCCAGCGAGTGTGCTGTTTCTACTTTTACATTATCAAGTCCTTTGTCTTTAAACTTTTTTACTGCTTCCAGTTTTACCGATTTATTAAAAGCAAGGTAAAGTATTTTACTTTCCTTTGGTCTTGCTTTGGCATATTCTATTATGGTTGTAGTTTTCCCCGAACCGGCAACAGCATTTATTTTAAGGTTGCCTGTTGAATTTATGATTGCTAATTGTTCGGGAGTGAGGTTCATCTTACTTGGTAACAATTTCTAATTAAATTAACAAATAAATAATTTTTATTTATGAGAATAAAATCAAAAGTACCTCTAATAACAACGCATTTTCAATAAAAGATTTATTTTGTTATTGTAGATATGGATATTCTTAGTTTTAGAGTTTGCGTAAATTGATTTATATATCTTTACAAAAATTATAACTATTAATACTATGGCAATTCCAAAAAACATTTCTAATGAACATATAGAAAAGGCAATTGAAGAGATTAAACAAAGTAAGATTCCTCTTGAACGAATGTCTTATACATATTATTTAAAAACAGGCGATACAATTTTGCCTCCAAAATATGTCATAAGTGTCGCAAATAAATTTGCAAATAATGAAGAGTTGAATAGTGAATTGTTTAATGCAGTTGAAGCAAAAAACTTTTTGATTAAAATGGGATTTGATATAATAGAGAAAAATGAAATAAACAATGATGTTATGAAACCGGAAGAAATAAAAAAACTATTCAGAGAATGGTTAGAAAATAATAAACCAGGAAGTGCCAATGCTTATTTTTCAAATTTAAGTAACAGAGTTGAAAAGTTGGCTTTAAAAAACAATTTAATAAAAACTACAATTTTCGAAGTTTATACTCCCAAAGAAGTAAAATTTATTTTTGAAGAATTATCGAAAAGTGATGAATTCTTCTCAAATAATAACGGATATTCAAATGCACTTAATAAATATTTAGAGTTTTGTATTGATTTAAATAAGAAAAGAGAAACTGGCTTAACTTCATATTATGTACTTGGTGCAGTATGGGATGGAGACGATGACCAATCTGAAAGATTTATAAATGATGGAATTTGGGAAAATGGCTATCAGGATAGATTATTGGATATTGTTAAAGGAGTTAAAATCGGTGATAAAGTTGCAATAAAATCGTCTTTTGCAACAAGGGACAGAAAAAGTATTTTAAGAGTAAAAGCAATTGGAACAATTACAGACAATTTAGGAGATGGTAGAACTTTAAAAATAAAATGGGATAATGAGTTTTCTCCATTTGATTTAGAAGGATATGGTGGTTACAGGAATACGATTCAAAAGGTTGCAGAAGATGATATAGATGCAATTTTCAATCATTCAGATAAATCAGTTTTAATAAAAGCAATAAATAATATGAAACATCCATTAAACATTATTTTATATGGTCCTCCTGGAACAGGTAAAACATATAATAGTATGGATAAAGCAGTAGAGATTGTAAATGGCACATCGTCTGCATTACATTCAGAAAACAAAAAACAATTTGATAATTTAAGAAAAGAAGGGAGAATAGAGTTTGTTACTTTTCATCAGAACTATTCTTATGAAGATTTTATGGTAGGTTTAAAACCTGATGTAGATAATGAACAATTGAGATTTAGAACTCATAAGGGGATATTTTATGAAACTGCAAAAAGAGCAAGAGATTATTATTATGCAAATATTCAAGGAACGAATTTGGCTAGAAGTTTTGATGATGTTTTAAATGAAATTTTAAAACCATTTGTAGAAGAGGGTAAAGAAGTTGAAATAAAAATGGCTTCAGGAATAGTTT
This sequence comes from uncultured Bacteroidota bacterium, assembly GCA_903870175.1. Classification (GTDB taxonomy): domain Bacteria; phylum Bacteroidota; class Bacteroidia; order 2-12-FULL-35-15; family 2-12-FULL-35-15; genus 2-12-FULL-35-15. Next base: position 11,076 of record CAIQBY010000071.1, on the reverse strand, counting down.
ATAAAATAAATGATGTTTCTGAATATTCAATACATTTTAAAAAAGCAAAAGGAGATTCTCTTCATACATTGAGTATTCAAACATTGGAAGATATTATAGATGGAAAAAGAAAATCGCCAAGAGGTTTAGACCCATATTATGATCCTTTGATAAATAAAATAAAGGAAATGATGAAACCAAAAGGTGTAACTGAAAAGAAAGAACTTGAAAGATTTGTTTTAGTTATTGATGAAATAAACAGAGCAAATATTTCAAAAGTATTCGGTGAACTAATCACCCTGCTTGAAGATGATAAAAGATTAGGTGAAGATAATGAATTGAAAATAACTTTGCCGAATGGAGAAAAAGATTTTGGTGTACCACCGAACCTTTATATTATTGGCACGATGAATACTGCTGATAAATCAATTGCTTTGATTGATATTGCATTGCGGAGAAGGTTTGAGTTTATTGGTTATTATCCAACGGATGAAGTTCTATCTAAGTTAGTCTCAGATGGAATTTTATCAGGAGACAAATCAGATTTATTGAGAATAATAAACAAGAATATTTATAAAGAAAGAAATCAATCCGCTGACTACCTAATTGGTCATGCATATTTTATAAATGATAAACACGTCAAAGAAATTCTTAATAACAAAGTTATTCCTTTATTAATGGAGTATTTCTCAGGTAAAAAAGAAACTGTTTCTAAAATATTTACAGACACAAATTGGAAAGTAGCTTACAATGCAACAACATATATCTGGGATGTTGAACCAAAATAAAACAACTCTCTTATTTGAATACGGAAAGTGGGAACCTATAGAACAACCAAAGGCTCTAAAACAAATATTGAAAGACATTTGGAACCAAAAATTATTTGTTGATGAAGAAAAAGAATTAGATGAAGATGCCAAAGATAACAGATACCAGCCCTTCCTTAAATTCGATGGTCAAGAAATAAGAGCGAATAATTTTGTGGGCTTCATTCAAAATGGTGATGAAGTAATTGAAATATATCCTAAGGTTTTTAAGAATCTAGATAACGCAAAAGATAATAAAGAGTTGATGCTTCGGCATATTTTTTATTGGTTTAACTATTGCAGAAAGTGGAAATTCCCTTTTAATAAAGCATCTCTTGACACAATCGATATAAAAAACTTTCCTGAATTAATAATTAATTTAATTGCAAATCAATTTCTGGAGACTGTTTCAAAACAGCCGCTTACCATGTATCAACAAGTGGAAGAGGCTATGCAAACTCCAAGAGGTTCAATAAACTTTAAACGATATATAAATAATAGTTTATCCAATGGCAATTTTCAGGATATTGAATGTGATTATGAACCTTTTCTATTCGACAACAAAGTAAATCGAATAATAAAGTATTGTGCAAGGTTATTGATGAATCAAACTAAAATTTCGGATAACTTAATAATGCTTCAAGAAGTGATTTTTATTTTTGATGAAGTTGAAGATATTACTTGCACAGTGTACGACATAGAAAAAATTTCAATTAATACTTTCTTTGAAGAATACATTTTAATAATGGATAGCTGCAAACTCATTCTAAATCAGCAATTGTATTCAAATAATACTTACGATTTGTCTCAATGGTGTTTGTTATTTCCAATGGAATATATTTTTGAAGATTTTTTTGCGGGATTTTTAGAAGATAAATTTTCGGTTGATTGGGATGTTAAGTATCAAAAATCGGAAAAGTATTTGGCTCTAAATTCGGAAGGGAAAGATGTATTCAATATTCAACATGATATATTTTTAACCGAAAAAAGTTCGAAAAGAAAAATAATAATTGATACAAAATATAAGATTCGTGAAAAGGATTTTAAGAAGGGCATTAAAAGAGGCGTTGCTCAAAATGACCTTTACCAAATGGTGAGTTATGCTTTCAAGAGAGGATGTACCGATGTTATTTTAGTTTATCCAAATATATCAGAAGACATCAATGGCTTTGACAAATTTGAAATTGAATCTTGCTTTGAAGGAAAAGAAAAAATAAATATTTATGCAATTGAAATCCCATTTTGGTCACAGTTGGGTGTAGGAGAACTTGATAATAGATTGGAGAATGTAGTAAATAAAATATTGGGTTCAATAATCAACAATAATATTAAATAAAGAACTACTTTTTTCTACCTACCCAATCTTTATTTCTCTTCACATCATTATTCCATTACCTTTACCTATAATTAAACTCTCCTGACGGACTTCATTAAGCAAACAGCAATGCGAAGATGATGAAATATCATCTGATGATTTAACCTATCTTTGCAACCTTATGGAAAACCTTGAAAAATATTATACAGAAGTTGACCGCGATTTATTATTGATTGCTGAAGAATACAAAAAGGAATTGTTGCGAATAAAAAAAGATGGTACATTGAGTAAAGATTTGGAAGGAGTATTGGAATTGGTAAATGGTATTCCTGAAACGGTCAGGAAATCTGCATTGCTTAGTATGGAACAAGAGAAAGGAGAAATAGATATGATGGAGAGGTTGCAGGAAGGAAGGGAAAATATATATTGTCCCTATTGCAAAATAAAATGGAAAGTAAAAATTTTAAAGGAAGCTATAAATACCTTGCACGGATGGGGATATGATTTTGTAGAATGTTCGGGCTGCAAAAAACAATTCCCCAATATGATACCTAATAACTGGAAGGACCGGAAAAATTTTTTTCAGTTTATGTTGGAACGATATACAACTGTTGGAGAAGACGGACTTACAGATGCTGAAAAATCAGGTGATTTAGAAAAAGCTAAAGAATATATACAAGGTTTTAAAAAATCACTGAATGCTTTTAAAAAAGCTGATGCTGCCGCAAAAGATTTAATAATTAAAAATGAAGAAGCATATAGGGCGCGTGAAGTATTGCGGGATCATTTTTTAAGTCTTAAATTATCGCTGGGTAATTGGAAAAACAATACAGGATTGGCATAGAATACCTAAATTCAACCTTTAAAATAATTAGCACAGTTGTCACAATTCCATTACCTTTTCTTTTAATTAAACTCTCCTGACGGACTTCATTAAGCAACTGACAATGCAAAGATGATGGAATATCATCTGATGATAAAATTTACATAACAAATATTATTTTTATTATTAGTGCTTTTGTTAAATGAATAAACAAAAGCTTAAATATACTACCGAAAATACATGATTTATTAAAACTTTTACCAGAGTGTAAATATTACATATTGTTCTGCTTTTATTATAATAATTTTCAGCGTGAAGAGGTTTGGTGCGTTACAATTGGAACGTCTTCATGTCAAACTGGAATGTCCTCATGTCAAACTGGAACATCTTCATGTCAAACTGGAATCTCCCTTTTTCAAACGGTGCAAAACTTATAACACGTGGCAAACACAGCATGTTTAAGCAAGATTTAGGAGTAAAAAAGGGTTGAATCAAGGTGAAATAAAGTTAACCACAATAGCTGAAAAATTTGACGGGAAATATGTGAGAGCCTTATATAATTAGCAATATGGCATGGATGGTGGAAAGACATGGAGCTAAATAGAAGTGAGCAGGGAAGCTAAATTAACTAATATTAAATGAAATCAGGTATTCCAATAGTAAATCGTAAACAAAGTAAAATTAAAAAAGGAGGAATGTGTGCATGATGTAATCCTGTGGAGATTATTCCTTAATAATGTTACTGCCCTTCAGTTTTATACCAGTTAATTCTACTCATCTTCTTAAATTCCTTGATGGACACTAAAAAAACTTTTTTTGGCTTCTATCAATATAATAGCTACTTTTATCCTCTTAAAAAAATATATTAACCTATTAGTTAATTAATAAATCGGATTTGTCAACCAGTAAAAAAAGAATGAAAAAACTTTCAGTACTTAGTCTTATTGCTTTATTTTCCATGCTCTTCTGGGGGGGATGTAAACACGAAGACGAAAAATTTATTTCCGAAGGACGTATAGAATATGCTGCAGCATTGGTGGACCAGACTAACTCGATGGCTAACATGGCACCAAGCAAGATGATTATAAAATTCAAGAAAAATAAATCGTGTGTAGAAATGAGTGCAGGAATGGGACTTTTTACTACCTGTTTTGTTTCGAATCCTGAGGACAAATCATTAACACAAATGGTTAAATTATTGAATAAAAAGTTTTGGTTATCTGAAAACTCAAGTGAAATAAAAAAGGAAAACGACAGCTATAAATTTGAAATAAAACCTTCGAGCGATACAAAACTTATTGCCGGATATAAATGCCAAAAAGCAACAGTGCATGTAAAAGGAAGCGATGACCCTGATTTTACAATCTATTACACCAAAGATCTTAATATTCACAACCCTAATTTCTTCAATCCTTTTTCGGCAATAGATGGAGTATTGATGGAATATCAAATGAAGAAATTCGGTTTGGAAATGAAATTTGTTGCCAACAAAGTAATCAAGGAAAGCGTAGATGATGCTATTTTCGAAGTGCCGAGTGATTACAAGAAAATTTCTCAAAAGGAAATGGATGAACTTTTCCAGGGTTTACAATAGTTGATTAATCTGATTTCATTACTGAAATGAAGAAAATAATATTCACATCCATTTTTATTTCCTTATTTTTATTTACTGTCTCCGCTCAGAAGAAGTCCCGATTTAAAGGAATTATTACTTATAGTATTTCTCTGGAAAGCCCAAACCTGCCACCTGAAGCAATAGCAATGATGAAAGGTGCTGAAATGGTCGTATATATTAATGGTGATAAACGCAGAGTTGATTTAAATATGTCGGTTCAGAATGCTTCTGTAATTATTGATGATAAGGCTAAAACCATGGCTAACCTTATGGAGATTGCCGGTAAAAAGTACCTCATTAATATGAATGAAGAAGAAATAAAGAAAGATGAAGTGCTGGAACCTACTCCTCAATTCAAATATACAGATGAGGTAAAAAAGATTGCGGGGTATGAATGTAAAAAGGTGGAAATTACAACCAAGGATGCATACGGAAAGGATTTGGTCAGTTATGCATACTGCACAAATGAAATTCCTGAATTCGAAATAAAAAATCCAATTAAAGGATTAAAAGGTTTCCCGATGGAATATTCAACCTCTGAGATGGGCGTTATTATGTCATTCACAACAAAGAGTGTGAAAAAAGAAAAGGTGGATGCCGACAAATTTACTGTACCCGAAGGTTATATTTCAATTACTACCGAAGAATTCCAAAAACTAATGTCGCAAACTGCCCAGCCGCAATAGCTTTGATTAGCATTATATGAAGCTCCTCTCTAATAAAAAATTTTATTTTTTGCTATCTTTTATCGAAGGAGGAACGGTGATGGCTACCGAATTGCTGGGTGCGAAAATGCTTGCTCCTTTTTTCGGTTCTTCATTATATGTTTGGGCTACAGTATTGGCAATTACTTTGGGCGGATTGGCGGCAGGTTATTTTGTCGGCGGAATACTATCTTTCAGAAATAAAAGTGCGTTTACTTTATTCAATGTTTTATTATTGGCAGCTGTTTTTACAGTATTAATGCCTTTTACATCAAAGATAGTTTTGTGGGCGATAGGCATGCATAGCTTGATTCCTTCCGTTATTCTTTGTTCAGGGTTCATATTATTTCCTCCTGTTTTTATGATGGGTATGGTTTCTCCTTTGATTATAGGAGCTATTACTACCGAGATTAAGGAGTCGGGGAGGGCAGCAGGTGCAATATATGCCATATCAACAGTTGGCGGTATTATTGCTACTTTTCTTTTTGGATTTTATATTATTCCGACATTTGGATTGACCATTCCATCAATAATAACAGGTATTGTGCTCGGATTTATCCCATGTTTGATTCTACTTAAGAAAAAGCAACTGATGAAAACAGCAGGTTTTTTTTTGCTCTGTGCCTGGGCTTTCAATGCTTCTGCACCTGTATATTCTTCGGTAATTAAAGTTGTTTATAATTCGGAAGGATTATTGGGGCAGCTGATGGTGCTTGATTTTCCGCGTGATGAAAAGGACGGCGCAAAAAGTGGATATAGCCGCTGGCTATTTGTTAATCGTATTTCTCAGACTATGTGGGATTCACTTGCTGATGAATCGAAGAAAGAAGAGAAGTATTTTCCTTATGTGTATAGAATTTCAGAATATGCTGATTCGTATCCGGCAGGTTCAAAAGTATTATTATTAGGATTGGGTGGCGGTAGCATAGCCAAAACACTTAATGATAAAGGTTTTTCGGTGGATGTATGCGAACTTGATAAACGCATAGAGTATGTTGCCAGGCATTGTTTCTATCTCAGTGATAAAGTAAATATTAAAGTGGATGATGCCCGCCATTATATACGGACTTGCCAAAAGAAATATGATATGATTGTGCTGGATATGTTTAAAGGAGAAGATATTCCCAATCATGTTTTTACTCAGGAATCAATTGCTGAAATGAGTAATATGCTAACGCCGAAAGGTACAATAATAGTGAATGGATTGGGATATATTGACGGGAAAGTAGGAAAAGCGATGCGTTCCATTTACAAGACTATTATAGCATCCGGACTTAACGTGAAAGTACTTTCGACGGATAAAAATCCTGATTTAAGTAATCTATTGTTTTTTGCTTCCAAGGATTCTGTTAAACCGAATAAAGATTACATAGTTCAAAGTAAAGTAGATTTGAATGATGCTGTAGTTCTTACGGATGAAATCCCTGTACTTGATAAGCTGAATGCAGAAGCTTCGAAAAGATGGAGAAGTATGGCAATATGGGGTTTCAACTATGATATTAACCAGCGTTCGTTGCCGGTTTTTAAGTAGTTACCTTATTAAATTCCGATATTTAAGCCAAGTCGGAAAATAATAGGACTGGCATACGGGCTGTATTCTGATTGAGTGAAATTATAAAGCACCATGGCAACAATTCCGGCATTATTGGAAATACGCTGAATATATCCGCCGCCGCCAAGCACTGATTCTACACCAATTCGTTTATCAATATTGTTGAAATCGGCAAGATTGAGGTATTCTATTTCGCCGTGGGCAAATAAATTCTTTGTGAAATAATATCTTGCAAATACGCTGCCTCCATATACGTTGGTAGAAAAATTATAAGTTCCATAGTTATAATCGTAATACTGATAGGTGATTCCAACACCGGCAGATACTCTTTCGGTGATTTTATATCCTACAATAGGCGCAATGTCAAAGTAATTAGGGTTTCCGAAGGAAAGACCAAGCCCGCCACCAAAAAACAACTTGTCCTTATCAAAACCAGTATTATCATCTGAAGATTTTTGTTGTTGCGACCGTTGTTTCGGCTGTTTCTTTTGCGAATATGTGCTGTCGTAATATTGTGCATTAGCCGCAACGCTTATCAGCAGCGAAACGGTTAAGATACTTAGGAAAAGGGACTTTTTCATTTTTATTAGTTTGCAAATTTAACAATAAATGCTGTTCTTTGTTCAATTATTAATAGTTTTCAATATTTTATTTTAAAGCATGAATATCATTGTTACAGGCGCCAGCAGAGGAATAGGTTATGAATTGGTTAAGATTTACAGTGCCGACGAATCAAATACTGTGATTGCCATTGCCCGAAACAGTCAAAAATTATACCAACTAAAACAGGATTGCCTGGCTCTGAATCCTAAATCGAACGTAATTCCCATTACTTTTGATTTGAATGATAATAACACTGAAAGTTTAATCGGGGAGATTAAAAAAAATGTTAATTCAATTAATATTTTAGTTAATAATGCAGGAATGCTTGTAAATAAGTTATTTACTGAAATTACTTCAACTGATCTGGAATCTGTTTTTAATGTAAATGTGTTCTCGGTTTTCAGATTAATACAGGGAATATTGCCGATAATGGAAACCAAAACCAGAGGGCATGTAATTAATATAAGCAGTATTGGAGGAGTTCAGGGTTCGGTGAAATTCGCCGGATTATCTGCTTATAGCAGTACAAAAGCTGCTTTGGCATGTTTAACCGAATGTCTGGCTGAGGAATTCAAGGATTTGAATATTTCTTTCAATTGTCTGGCGTTAGGAGCAGTTCAAACCGAAATGCTGGAGGAAGCATTTCCGGGATATAAAGCACCATTAACAGCCTGGGAAATGGCAGAGTTCATTTCTAAATTTTCTGTAAACGCTAATAAAGTAATGAACGGTAAAATAATTCCGGTTTCATTAAGTACCCCTTAAGATAATATTCAGGATTAAGGATTTTTGATTAAGGATTCACGGTAGGGTGATTATAGCCAATATAGAGTCTTAAGTTATGGTAGGTGGAGGTATATTACTTGTAATTCAGTTAATTACTATTTAACATAATATTAATTATACTACATAATATATAATTTAAGGTTGCTGAGATTAGCTGTTTCTTTAGCTTTAGAATCTGCTCTGGATTAATCAATTTATAACCCAACTGTTTTCCTATTGAAAATTAAAAATAGTTTTATCACAGATTCACAGATTTTTTAAAAGATAATTTTTTAAGGAATAAGTTTTAATCCGTAAATCTATGGCAACTTATTAAAGCTGACAGCTTCCCAAAAGCTTTGCCTCTGGCTAATTAGTTTCTCATTTTCCCATATAACTTTAATCCGGAATTACATCAATTGTTAAAAACTATTAAAAAGTATTTGATACGATGCAACCTTTTATAAACTTTTTACGTCTTGGTTATAATAAAGGGAAATTTTAATCCTCGATATTACGAGACTAATACCTTTAAATAAGCATAATTAACAGTAAAATCAAATAAAACTAAAAAATAAATAAAATGAAAAACAATTTAAAAACAATCGGAAGTAATTTCAGTAATACCATACTAAGGTCTGGTGCATTACTTATTACGAACATTATTATGTTCTCGTATTCGGCAGCCGCTCAAAATGACGGACCTAGCTTGAGTAACGCAAAAAAGAACTTGACTGCTATCAGCACAGAAATGTCAAGAGAAGAAAAACTAAGCTATCTGGGCATGGTAGTTGGCTTTATAGTAGTTATGGCAGTTGCCTGGTTCAGTACTGTGGCAGCTAAAAAACGCAAACTTGCCAGAGAAGAAATGATCAGAAGACATCATTTGCAACATACTGCAAAACATAATATGCACGACCCTTATTACAAGCGTCATGCTCACAGCCATACCGTATCTCATAGTTCGGAGGCTAGATTAAAAACAGCTTAAGAAAACAACTCTTATTACTAAGTGAGATAGCCACTCCTATACTGCTCATTTATAATAAAATAAAAGTCCTGACTTAAACAATTAAGTCAGGACTTTTTTATTGGTTATTTTATAATGATTATTGTTTATTGATAGCAACTATCCGTAATATCGGTAATTTTATCCTTTCGAAACCTCATCCCCAGCCCTTCTCCTTGAAAAAAGGAGAAGGATGCAAAGATGTAACGTACTTTGTATTAGCAATGGTTTTTTATAACAATCCCCTCTCCTTTTTTCAAGGAGAGGGGATTAAGGGGTAAGGTCATGCTGAATAAATATTCTAAGGGAAAGCTCAGCTATTTACTATTTACTAATCGCTATTCCCTGATTAAACAATCGGAATTATCTGCAATTCGCTCCATGGGCTTGCCACTTCAGGATGTTTTATATTGGTCCAGCGGAAATAGATATAAAGCACTTTTTGTGAATTAATTGTACCAAGGCTGAGGATAAAACTGGCTTTCGAAAACAGTTTTCCGTTACCCATTTCGTCAGCCGAAGGCGCTTTGGTGTTCGAATCGCCTATTATATACACCACTTCTACAGCATTTGCGCCTAAGGCAAGTGCTCCGCGTTTGGCATCTTTGGTAGTCCGGCATTTAAACTGTATTTTGCCGCCGCCAAGCAATGTAAATATTACGTTACATTTTTCGGTTATTACCGCAAATATAGTTGTCCGTTTTTTACGCACCAATACCACATTGAACATCAATGCATCATCTGTAGTTGCTGCCAGGCAGGTAGCAATAATGTCCAGTTGAGGTTCAGCAAAAATTTTAAAGTCGGAGATAAACTCTTTCACCTTTTTGTTTATTGAAGGACCTTTCTGAAGTGGGTCTTTTTTGGCGAGAAACAGCTTCGCCCCTATATCTGCCTGATTGCTCCAGATTAAAACGTCAGCGTCCGCCAAGGTTAATCGCTGACCATTAGTTGGCACTATCGGCTTCTGTAAATAATTGTTTGTTGTTTCTACATAGCCGAAAAATTTCTCTATTGCTGATGGAATTCTACTACTTGACATGATTTTTTTGTTTTAAATTATTATTATTATTTATTTACTTATTAATTACTTACACTTCTTATCTAATTACATTATTTCAACAATTTAAGGGTCTAACTATTTTTTTCGGCTATCCTCTCCAATAGTTCTGCTGCTTAGTTTAACTTTGGTACTACTTAGTACAACATTGGTACTCCTTAGTACAACTTCGGTACTCCTTAGTACAACTCTGCTGCTATATAGCCCAAATGTTCTGCTGCTTAGTACTGGAGTTCTCCTCCTTAGCCCAACTATGGTACTCCTCTCTCCAACAGTTGGGCTATTTAGTATAACTTCTCTACTCCTTAGCCCAAAACTTTGATAGCTCCCCTCCTATTATTCAACCTGTTTTTTAAAGAACTCCCCTCCTGCCGTTATTTCCTTATCGGCTGCAAAGGAAACGAATATAGTTACACTGATTTTGAAACTAACCTTGAAGGCTGTTAGATAAAAAGTCGGGAAATGAAGGCGATAAATCCAATAAAATCAATAGCTTGCAGTACTTCTGCTATCCAAAAAGCACTAACGGGTTTGAAGCTTTTAATAAGGCAATTACCTCATCGTCCCCGTCGAAACCAAGTTTAAAGCGGGAAGTGGAACAGTTGGAATATACTGTGCCTGTGGCGATTGAGAGATACCAATGCACGTTTTTCGACTGCACTCCTGCGTCCATCAACTGATATATCTGGGCGGCACGCGTAGTGATGCCGTTTAGCAAGGCATTTTGGTTCATCAGCGCATTGGTTTTCAGCTGTTCGGGCGAAAAATCGAATACCAGCAACACTTTCACTGCCTGCTGAACATGCTGGAGCAGCGGTTCCGATTCCAGTTTGTTGATGGCAATA
>CAIQBY010000070.1 GCA_903870175.1 uncultured Bacteroidota bacterium | reverse complement strand
GAAAAAGAAAAAGAAAATAATATTTTGAATTAAAATCATGCTTAAATATTTTTAATTTTTTATTTAATAGATATAGAATTAACGAAAAAATAACCAATCCATTAAAAATATAATAAAGCATCTCATTTCCTAACAAAATATTTGTTGCCCACCTGAAACCAAAATAATCAGGACTATGATTCCAAAATGCACCTGATTTCGGAATGTTGGAAAATGCAATTCGCAACCATGGGATTATAGAAATCAATACTAAAACCTGGCTAATAAAATAACAGAGGACTGCTTTTCTATTCTTTTTTAAATAAAATAATATTCCAATAAATTGAACAATGAAAATAAAAATGGTTAAATAATGAGTAAAAAGAAGAAGTAAATTAATTATAAACAATAGAATCAAATGTTTGATTTTCGCATTTGATAAAAGAGAAAAATAAATATAAAATGAGGATATGCATAATAGCTGAACAAACGCATATGGTCTAACTTCAATTGCATAATATTGCTGGGCATTACTTAATAGAAAAAGAATTGAAACAAAAATAGCAGTTGTTCTGTCAATAAACTTTCTTGCAAATAAAAACAGAACACCACTAGCCAACACACTTGATATTACTGAAAACATTTTTGCTGAAACATCAGTAATTCCAAAAATATTCAGCCAGAAATGTAATAAAGAAAGATGTAAAGGGGGATTTTGGTCTTTTAGAAAATACGGAATAATATCTTTTATTGATTGTTGCCCGAAAAAAACACTATATGGTTCATCACCATATAAACTCTCATTAGAAATATTGTGTATTTTGAAAAGAAGATTTGTAATGACAATAATCAGTAAACATAAATAATCAACGGATTGAAAGGAAGATTTTTTCTTGAGTTCAATTTTATTTAAAAAAAAAAGAGTCCTCTTTTTTCGAAAACAAATTATATTTCAATATACACCATAAGGCTCTGAAACCATCTTTCCAGCCTATTTTTTTACCCTCTTCATATGTCCTGCCATAATACGAAATTCCTACTTCATATATTCTTACTTTAGGAACACGTGCAATTTTAGCTGTTACTTCCGGTTCAAAACCAAAACGTTTTTCTTTAAGTTTAATATTTTGAATAATATCAGTTCTGAATAATTTATAACATGTTTCCATATCTGATAAGTTCAGATTACTAAACATATTTGACAGGGTTGTTAAAAGACGATTTCCTACGGTATGCCAAAAAAACAAAATACGATGAGGCTCACCACCCATAAATCTTGAACCATAAACAACATCAGCAAATCCACTTATTATTGGTTTCAAAAGTATATTATACTCTTCCGGGTCATACTCCAAATCAGCATCTTGAATCACAAGATATTCACCTGTCGCCAAAGAAATTCCTTTATGCAATGCCGCACCTTTTCCTTGATTACTTTCTTGATTGAACAATCGTATATCACAATTGGTATGCTGCTTTATGTAATCTTCAATAACTTCCTTTGTATTATCCTTGGAGCAATCATTAACAATAATAATTTCTTTCTTAATGTTATTATGCAAGTTTACTGCTATTACTTTGTCTAATATCAGATGAATTGTTGCGGCTTCGTTATAAGCTGGAATTACAATGGATAATTTAGTTATTGACATTATTTTCGTTTTGTTTCGACATTCCTTTTCTCCTGTTCAATTTATTCAGGAGTGATTATTGTCAAATATATAAAATGTTTTGATAGTGGACATCATATTCTAATAATCATTGACTACTTATTTTAATAATCTCTACCTCTCCCAATCAATGTCAAGTAACCTGTCAAGTTTTTTAAATTCAATAAATTCAATTTTCAAATCATCAACATAACAATCAACATCGGAATTATTATACTGATAAAATTCGATTTGATTACCTATTTCTTTTTCCTGTAGTGAAGAAAATTTTGGCATATAAAGTTCAAATACTTTATTTTCCCATTGTCCATAATTATCCATATAGATATCTAATGGAAAAGTGTTATAATTAATTGCTTTCCCCTTATCCGTAAAACTAATTGCGAAAAAGGAATTGCTAGCTTTAGAGGTTATATAAAACCAACCAGAAACGCGTATTAAAACATTTTTATTATAAGGAACTTCAGACAGTTTCTTTATCAATCCCTTACTAAAGTTTGCACTCTTATTCACTTTACTTGAATAATTTCCTGAATGAGATTTTTCATTAGTGATTGTCGCTTCAATCTGTTCCATATCATAGAAGTATTTCGTTCTGGAAATAATGTTTCCTATACTTTCATCCACAGGATATCTGAAGTATTTTCCGCTATAACCTTTATCATTTCTTAAAAATACATTCCAATACCCTTTTGAATCGGTCTTAAAATCTTTATCCAGAATTCCTTTTTCCGCCTGAAACGTTTGAAATATATTTAAGTAGCCAAAAAATATCATTATCAGAATTAATGACACTTTCAAAACAAATTTATTCACATTAAGTAAATATGCCAGAAGAAAAAAGAAGATAGGAAAATGTTCAACGAATGCTCGTGCGCCAAAGCTATATGAATAGTTCCAGCACCACCACGAAGAAATAACATAAATATTAATGAATAAATAAATAACAAACCCAAAAAATTGAAACCTGTTAATTTTATAAATGTTAATCAATCCGAAAAGTGAAAGAAAGCAAATAGGAGTGTAAATAAATAAACCCTTTGAATAACTGAATAATACATTTTTGATTTCTGGCTTTAAAAAATTAAAACCTTCCTTTGAATATGACCAAATAAAAAAATGGCCTGTGTGCACTTTGTATATTGCAAGTTGGCAAATCATTGGAATAAGCGAAATAATAATTGCAATAAATATTGTTTTTTTTTCAGCAGTGATTTTATTAATTGTTTCCTTTAAATTTATTCTGTCAAAGGCCAGGAATGGAGCAATTAATAAAATCAGTACATCGGTAGGTCGCACAAAAAATAAAAATGAAGTAGCGACAATTGTCAGTAATAAACTTTTATTGTTAAAGTTTATATATAGTTTTTTGATGTGGTATAAAATAAAACATACCAATCCGAATGCAATAATATGACACCACCCGGGGGCAATTACAGTGTAGTGAAAAATATTAGTGGAAAAACCTAAGGCTAAAATAACAACCGAAATAAGCCAATCGGGAAAAGAATAAAACTTTAAAAAATTACCAAAGAAATACAATCCCCATAACAAATAAAATAATGTTGCAATAGAAATAAAAATCGGGAATAAAATGGAATATCCGTCAAGAGGTAAATGGAATAAGTAACTTAAAAAATAGGCTGCAGTAAAAAAGGGGAATTCAAAAATAGACGTGCCAATAAAATACTTTACCGAACGGGGATTTTCAGCATCACTATCAATATGATGATTTATAAAAACTGATGGTAAATAACGGTAATAGTAATAAGCATCTGTATTAACAGCATATTTCCATTGTTCACCTTTCCACCTGTAATTATAATCTGCAAAAAGAATTGTTAAACATATAAAAGCAAGCGTGATAGAGAGGGATGATTTTTTTCTAAAAAAATATTTAATCATCCTGCCAAATCTTATATTTAATCAATAATCATTTCGGGAATATCTCCTTCAATCACCAACCTTCCTTTTGTTGCATTCTTTATCTGTTCTACACTTATACCCGGAGCCCTTTCCAATAAACGAAATCCTTCCGGAGTAATATCAAGAACTGCTAATTCGGTAACAATTTTTTTTACACATTTTACACCTGTCAAAGGTAAATCACACTTTGGAAGCAGCTTTGATTCTCCTGCTTTATTTACATGTTGCATCGCGACAATAATATTTTTTGCTGAAGCAACTAAATCCATTGCGCCTCCCATTCCTTTCACCATTTTACCGGGAATTTTCCAATTTGCAATATCTCCATTGTCGGAAACTTCCATTGCGCCAAGTATTGTTAAATCTACTTTACGCGCTCTTATCATTCCAAAACTCATTGCCGAATCAAAAAAAGCAGAACCCGCAACTGTTGTTATTGTTTGCTTTCCGGCATTTATCAGGTCGGCATCTTCTTCGCCTTCATACGGAAACGGTCCCATACCAAGCAATCCGTTTTCAGATTGAAGTACGACATTCATTCCTTTAGGAATATAATTGGCTACCAGTGTTGGAATCCCGATACCAAGATTCACATAGTATCCTTCTTTAATTTCTTTTGCAATTCGTTTTGCAATTCCTATTTTATCTAACATTTTGTTTATAATTTGAATGTATTTAGTGAGAACGTCATTGCGAGGCTTTTCGCCGAAGCAATCTCAATAATGAGTTTTTCTTGTGAGATTGCTTCGCTACGCTCGCAATGACGAACTTAGTTTCTTTTCCTCACTGTTCTTTGCTCAATCCTTTTCTCATAATTACTTCCCTGAAAAATTCGATGCACATAAATTCCGGGAGTATGAATACAATCAGGATCCAATTCGCCGGCAGGCACAAGTTCTTCCACCTCAGCAATAGTTATTTTGCCGGCCATTGCCATCATCGGATTAAAGTTTCTTGCCGTTTCTCTGAAAATTAAATTTCCATGAGGGTCGCCTTTCCAGGCTTTTACTATTGCGAAATCAGCATCAAAAGCCATCTCCATCAAGAATTCCTTCTCAGCTCCATCCACCATAAATTTACGAGTCTCTTTACCAATAGCCACTTCTGTGCCAACACCGGCAGGCGTAAAAATTGCCGGCATGCCGTATCCCGCTGCCAGACAACGAGTAGCGAGTGTACCCTGCGGAATCAATTCCACTTCCAATTCGCCAGTCAGCATCTGTCGTTCGAACTCTTCATTTTCTCCTACATAACTCGAAATCATTTTCTTCACCTGCCTTGTTTGCAACATCAGCCCAATCCCAAAATCATCCACTCCTGCATTATTCGAAATACAAGTCAATCCTTTCACTCCTTTTTTTACCAAGGCGGCAATACAATTTTCCGGTATCCCGCACAGCCCAAAGCCACCAAGCATAATCGTCATATTATCCTGAATATCTTTTATGGCTTCATCCGCATTTTTAACTGTTTTATTCATTTTATTACTTTATATGAGTTTGCAAAGCTATGTTATTATCTAATATATGTTATCTAAAAAATCTAACATTTCTTTTTTTATGAGTGAATTAATTATTGTTTTCGGATTTTTTGTACACGGAATTGCATAGGTGCCAAGCATCATTATTTTTGGTTTGCCGACTGAAAAAACGTTTTTTTACCAATCCGCAATTTCGACTAAAACAGAAGAAATTCCTGAAATTAAGGCTTTAAAACAGGAGCCGGAGTGCGGAAATTCCATTTCTGAACTTATTCCGTAAATTTCACCTGTTTATAAGTAGCTGATAATTAGCATAATCTTTCATTCGAAAGGAATAACGGTTGCTACGTTCGGATAAACCGTTCATACGTTCGTAGCAATCGTTGCTACGTTCGGATAAACGATTTATACGTTCGGAATAATCGTTGCTACGTTCGGATGATCGATTTATACGTTCGGAATAATCGTTGCTACGTTCGGATGATCGGTTTATACGTTCGGAATAATCGTTGCTACGTTCGGAT
>CAIQBY010000069.1 GCA_903870175.1 uncultured Bacteroidota bacterium | reverse complement strand
GCTAAACTTGATGATAAAAGCAAGGCAAGAGTTGCCGAAATAAATCAGAAGCTGGCTGCATTGTTTACTAAATTCAATCAGCATCAACTGGCTGATGAAGGTGATAAATACATGGAGATTACCGATGCCAAAGATCTGGACGGATTGCCTGAACAATTGAGAACAGCTGCAGCTAACGCAGCCGAAAAGAAAGGCAAGAAAGGAAGCTGGATTATTGCCAACACGCGTTCTTCCATCGAGCCTTTTCTTACCAATGCGACCAACAGAACTTTGCGCGAAAAAGCATGGCGTATGTTTATCAGCCGCGGAGATAACGGTGATGCAAATGACAACAATGCAATTATTCCGGAAATATTACAATTAAGAGCTGAACGTGCTAAACTGCTGGGATATCCTACTCATGCACATTGGCGACTAGCCGACAAGATGGCGAAAACACCTGAAAATGCTATGGCTTTGCTCGAATCAGTATTTACGCCGGCAGTAGAACGTGTGCACGAAGAAGTGAAAGATATGCAGGCACTTGCAGATAAAGCAGGTGCGAAAATAAAAATAGAAGCATGGGATTACCGCTTCTATGCTGAGAAAGTAAGGAAATCAAAATATGACCTTGACCAAAATGAAGTGAAACAATATCTTCAACTGGAGAAATTGCGTGAAGGATTATTTTATGTTGCAGGCGAATTATTCAACCTGCAATTCACGCAGGTAACTGATGTGCCGGTATTTCATCCGGATGTAAGAGTATTTAAAGTAACCAATAAATTAACCGGCAAACAGGTGGGAATGTGGTATTTTGATCCTTATGCACGCAAAGGAAAACGATCAGGAGCATGGATGACAGCTTATCGTGACCAGGAAAAACTTAATGGCGACATAACTACTATAGTTTCGAACAACTGTAATTTTATCAAAGGAAAAGAAGGCGAACCTGTGTTGATTTCGTGGGAAGATGCGACTACATTGTTTCATGAATTCGGGCATGCGCTGCATGGTTTGAACTCTAATGTTACTTATCCTTTGCTTTCGGGAACCAATGTGGTTACTGATTATGTTGAGTTTCCGTCGCAGCTGCTTGAAAGATGGCTGGCGACTCCTGAAGTGCTGAACCAGTTTGCATTGAATTATAAAACCGGTACACCGATTCCGAAAGCGCTGGTAGATAAAATTAAAAATGCTTCGAAATTCAATACCGGATTTACAACTGTTGAAACGTTATCAAGTGCGTTGGTAGATATGAAAATACATCTTGCAGGAGATGCGAAAATAGACCCTAAAACATTTGAAAAGGAAACACTGGAAGCGTTGCACATGCCATCGGAAATGGTGATGCGTCATCGTTTGCCGGCATTCGGACATATATTTTCGAGCGATGGATATTCGGCAGGTTACTACAGCTATTTGTGGGCGGATGTGCTGAGTGCCGATGCGTTTGCGGCATTTACCGAAGCAGGCGGACCGTATGATAAAGCTGTTGCAAAAAGATTGTATGACAATATTTTCAGTGTTGGCGGCACAATTGATGAAGCTACTGCTTATCGTAATTTCAGAGGACACGACCCTAACACGGATGCTCTGATGATTAAACTTGGTTTCAAAGTGGTGCCAAAGAAATAATAAGCAAATAATATTAATAAAAAAGTCCCGCATTTTTGCGGGACTTTTTTATTAAGTTTAAAGTTATATAGTTCGGCGAACTTTCAAACTTTCAACTTTCAAACTAATTTTACGCTTCAATAATAGTGATTATAAAATGTGTAGCCT
>CAIQBY010000068.1 GCA_903870175.1 uncultured Bacteroidota bacterium | reverse complement strand
TACAGGGTACACGGCTAATTCTGCTGCCAATTTATTTTTAAATGGTTTGTTCACAGAAAAAGGTGTATTTCCTCCGGAATTAATTGGTAAGGATGAATCGTGTTTTAATTTTGTTTTGAATTATCTCAAAGAGAGAAACATCCATTATATAAAAACGACAAGGATATTAAACTAATTTCAAGAGTTGATTACCGGCTTCGTTCAAATCTTTTCCAAACGAAATTATTCCATCCTGATGACCTGCCATCACCAGTATCTTTTGCTTACTTAAATCAGTTTCATTAAACAAACGCTTCATTTCCATTGCCATTGCAGGCGTTCCGTATTCAACGTCTTTATTTGTGGTAGGTACTTTATTCATTAATTGATTCCACAATTTGGTATTATGAATATGAATTATTGCGTTAACTTTTTTGTCACATTCGTAAATTACTGCATGTGTTAACGACTCGGATGAAGCGAGAATAGGACCTTCAGCGGTTAAACTGTTTTTATCTAAATCATAGTTTACAACTTTTGTATAATGTTTATTAGAAAGAACCTTAATTTTCCCAGTTGCGGATCCGGTAATTATAAATTGATTTCCGCTCAACCTAATACTCATGTTGCCATAACCTATTTCTTCATTATTCACCCCAATAAATCCTAATTTATGCATTCGGGTTCTCCAAACATTCAACGCAATCAATAGGTCTGGACTAATCGGTTGTGCCTTTATCCAATTGCAATTAAATTTTATTACACCGGTTTCTTTCATTTATTTCACTTTTTTTACCACATAGGCACATAGGTTTATATTTTGTTAAAGAATGAATAATAGGCTTCGCTTTAACATAGAACTATATGTAAAATTTATTTTCTATCTTTTCCTTCTGACTATGTGTCTATGTGGTTAATAATTTTCACAGTCATTAACTTTTTGGTAATTTATTAAAATACTCATTCACATAAGTCTTTTGTCCTTCTTTAAATATATTAAAACAATTGAAGTTAATTAAAATACCTTTTGGAGCCTTCAAAAGTTTCATGTAAGTTAGTAGCTGCGCTTCATATAAACCGGACATTTCCTGAACAGCTTTTAATTCCACAACCAGACAATTCTCAACATATAAGTCGCACCTGAAATCAATTTCAAGTTCTTTGCTCTTATAAAGTACGGGGATTTTCATCTCAGTTAAAAAACTTATTTTTCTATGAAGAAATTCTTCCATTAAGCAATGATGATAAACTGTTTCAAGTAATCCACTTCCCATTGTTTTATGCACTTCAATTGCTGCCCCAATTATTTCATAAGTTAATTCATCTAAATATTTTTGTGTTATCATTCTTGATTTATAGAAAAGGGTTCATTGTTTTTGCTCGGGAAATAATTTCAAAATATCTTTTTCATTCGCTTTGCAAATTCCTCTCTCCGTGATCAAGCCAGTAATAAGCCTTGCAGGAGTTACATCAAAACCATAATTAACCGCAGGGCTATTTAAAGGCGTAACCAAAATAGTTTTTAATTCTCCATCGCATAATCCCTGCATATATTTTACTTCATCCGGATTGCGCTTTTCTATTTCAATATCTTTTCTTCCATCTTTTATTTTCCAGTCAAAAGTAGAAGAAGGTAAGGCAACATAAAATGGAATATTATTATCCTTAGCAGCAAGCGCCTTTAAATAAGTGCCAATTTTATTTGCCGCATCGCCAGACCTTGTCACCCTATCGGAACCTGTAATTACCATATCCACCATCCCATGCTGCATCAAATGTCCTCCTGTATTATCAGCAATTACAGTGTGCGGAATTCCCTGTTGCAACAATTCCCATGCTGTTAAACTTGCACCCTGATTGCGTGGCCGGGTTTCATCTACATATACATGAACTTTTATTCCTCGTTTTTGTGCTTCATAAATGGGTGCTGTAGCCGAGCCATAATCAACAAAAGCAAGCCAGCCTGCATTGCAATGAGTGAGGATATTTACAAGATCGCCTTTTTTATTTTTACTTATCTGCTCAATAATACTTACTCCATGTTCGCCTATTCTTCGGCAGTAATCTGCATCTTCATAAGCAATAAGTAGAGCAGTTTGCTTTGCCACAAATATCTTTTCATCAATTGATTTTACTTTTGACAGAGCTTGTAATTGTCTGTTAACAGCATATTCAAGGTTTACTGCGGTTGGTCGTGTAGCTTTTAATTTGATTGCAGATTGCTTTAAATATTCATCAACATTCTTTTTGTTTTTCGCTTCAAGTGTTGCAAGATACATTCCATAACCTGCTGAAGCACCTATCAATCCGGCGCCTCTGATGTGCATATCTGCAATTGCAACACATGTTTTATTTACTGAAGTTAAATTTTCTATAACAAATTGATGAGGCAAAAACCTTTGATCAATAACGCTTACAATAGCATTATCGTTTTCATTTAACCAAATGGTTCGATAGTTTTTCCCTTCAACTTTCATATATTATTTTTAAACTAATCCACTGGCAAATATCGGAATAATAAGTGTATGAGAATAGATGATGTAATATGATTACAGCAGACTTTAATCATATTTTTAGGAGCAAAATATCAGATTTCGATTCGAGACTTTTTGCTTACTTTGGCATTCAAACACAAGAAATAATTTATGAAATTAGTAAGTGCAGAAGAAGCAGTAAAAGCAATTAAGTCGAACGATAATGTGTACATACATTCAACTGTTGCTACTCCCGAAACATTGGTGGATGCAATGGTTGCAAGGCATGCCGAACTGGAGAATGTTAATTTATATCACATGCATATCGAAGGCAAGGCCGCTTTCAATAATCCGGGATATCAAAATAGTTTTAAAGACCATTGTTTATTCGTAAGTAATAATACACGGAAAGCAGTGCAGAGCGGGATTGCAGATTACATTCCAATTTTTTACAGTGAAATTCCACGTGTATTTCGCAATGGAATTATACCGCTTGATGTTGCGTTGATGAACCTTTCGCCTCCTGACAAACATGGTAATTGTTCCCTTGGAGTTTCTGTAGATTGCAGTCTGGCTGCTATGCAATCTGCAAAAATAGTTATTGCACAATTTAATCATAATATGCCCAGAACGCACGGAGATGGCGTGGTTCATATTGATAAAATAGATTTTGCTGTAGAAGGTAATGACCCTATTTTTGAAATAAATTATGGTAATCCAACTGAACAGGAAATGATGATTGGAAAAAATGTGGCTTCGATTATTGAAGATGGCGCTACTCTGCAAATGGGTGTTGGCGGCATTCCTAACTGTGTGCTATCTTGTTTAACGAATCATAAAAGTCTGGGAATTCATACTGAATTATTTTCTGATGGATTGATGGAACTGGTTGAAAAGGGCGTTATCACAGGTGAATACAAACGTAAGCATCGTGGCAAAATTGTTTCTGGTCTGGTTATGGGAACACGAAAATTGTATGATTTTGTTGATGATAATCCGCAGGTAGCAATGCTTGATATTGGCTATGTAAATGACGTTTCGGTGATAAGGCAAAATCAAAAAGTAACAGCAATTAATTCTGCCATTGAAGTTGATATGTTCGGTCAGATATGCGCGGATTCCATTGGGTTGCTGCAATATTCAGGAGTTGGCGGACAGATGGATTTTATCCGCGGAGCAATGCTTTCGGAAGGCGGGAAACCTATTATTGCATTGCCTTCGGTGACTAATAAAGGAGAATCAAAAATTGTAAGTTTCCTGAAACATGGCGCTTCTGTGGTTACTACGCGTGCTCATGCCCGATTTGTGATTACTGAATTTGGCATCGCTGATTTGTATGCAAAAAATTTGAAGCAACGAGCGAAAGCGTTGATTTCTATTGCTCATCCGATGCACAGGGAGAGTTTAGAGTTGGAAGCGTTTAAAGTCTTAGGAAAGATTTAAAGGCAAGTTAAATTCGCGTTGACTGAATAAGATAATTATACAATTAGGAGTTTGCAAAATTAATCTTCTTCGCTAAAAAGAATTGTAAATAGTAAGTATTGGACTTAAAATAATTTATTCCTTAGTTAGAGTTTTTTCAATAGCTGGCTCAATGTCATTCTTCTCTTTACAGAACTCAAGAAAGGATATGAGAATATGCTGCCTTTTAGTATCTAGGTTATAAAAAAATGATGTTTACATGTTATCTTTTAAAGAAATTTATCGAGTAAAATATGGATTTATTATTGATATTGATTAATAAGCATCAATTTTTGCCAACCATTATATAGTCTTTTTTATTACTTTAGCAGTCAATAAAAAATAAAAAATGAATTATTTAGATTTTGAAAAACCGATAGCTGAACTTTATGAACAATTGGAAAAGGTACAACAGGTTGCAGAAAAAAGTGGTGTTGATGTATCGAAAACTGCTGCTGATATTGAAGGAAAGATTCGTGAATTACGGAAAGAAATATATTGCAATCTAACGCCATGGCAGCGTGTGCAGGTTTCGCGCCATCCTGATAGGCCTTACACTTTAGCTTATATTGAATATGTAACTGGAGGAACCTTTATGGAACTTCATGGTGACAGAACTGTAAAAGATGATAAAGCTATGGTTGGCGGATTTGGCAGTGTGGATGGGAAGACCGTGATGTTTATTGGTCAGCAAAAAGGAATTACCACAAAGATGCGTCAAATACGAAATTTTGGAATGGCTAATCCGGAAGGATATAGAAAGGCATTAAGACTGATGAAACTTGCTGAGAAATTTAATAAACCTATTGTTACTTTTATTGATACTCCCGGTGCTTACCCTGGTTTGGAGGCGGAAGAACGAGGGCAAGGTGAAGCGATAGCACGTAATTTACTGGAAATGTCACAACTTAAAGTACCTGTGATTTGTATTGTAATAGGTGAAGGCGCATCGGGTGGAGCTTTGGGAATAGGAATTGGAGACAAGGTATTGATGCTTGAAAATACATGGTATTCGGTTATTTCACCGGAGTCGTGTTCTTCCATTTTATGGCGAAACTGGAATAATAAGGAAAGAGCTGCTGAAGCTTTGAAACTGACCCCAAAGGATATGCTGGATAACAAATTGATTGATGGAATTATTCCTGAACCATTGGGTGGCGCTCATACAAATCAGGAAGAAATTTTTAAAACAGTAAAGGCTGAAATATTAAAACAGATTAATTCGTTGGGAAAAATTGATGCTAAAAAACGTGTTGATCAAAGGATTGAAAAATTTTGTTCGATGGGTGTAGTAATAGAAGAGTAGGGGTAAGTTATTGTTTTCTAATTGAAACCCAACAGAATTTAAATTCTGTTGGGTTTTTAATTATATTATTTCTTTTTATCAGAAGGATTTACCTTGTCGCCTTCAATTGTTTTCTTTTTTTTAGGCGTAACTGCTTTGAGATAACGAAGGAATAAATCACCTATAAAATCAAACTCGTCTCTATAAAATATACCTACTCCTTGTGTATACGGTCCACTGGCATAAATTTGTGTATTATTAATATCATTGGCTTTATTATATGCTTTGACCCTTACTTTTCCATCTTTGGTTAATTTATATTCTGCGGTTACGTCCCCAATAATATTTGTAGATTGACTACTAGCATTCTGACTGTTGCTAACATTGCCGTCGATTGTCAGTTTTTCATCGAATAATTGAGTAGAAAGCGCAAGTCCAACTTCTTCCTTACTTACTGCATCACCGGGTCGGTAATTGAACCCAATATCGACATTCTTACTTACTTGGCTTAATAAGTTGTTGAGTTGGTTAGATAAAAGTTCACTTGTACTCATTCCTGCACCGAGTGCAGTTTGGTCCATAATATTTCCAGTACCTGATCCTGCAATTTGATATGGAGTAACAAAACTCCCTAATATCAATAAGGAGAACACCTGCCTATTTTTTTCCGCTTCAGTATTAATATAACTTAAAACAGTTTGTTGAGTAGTTGGATCAACAGTTGGAATCCCGATATCAAAATTTATTTCCGGCGATAATAAATCCCCGTTTATTAATAATTTCAATTCAACAGGGTATCTCTTTTTTGTATCTACATGGCTTGTTGAATCGAAAAAAGGAGCTAGTGAAGCACGCGTTTTATAAATTGCAGACAAATTCATATCTGCCTTGTAAGGAATGCCACTCCATCTTATTGTACCACCATTTTCCAAATCGAATTTCTTATTGATGACGTTTTGCAGAGTAAATAAATAATCTCCATTTTCTATAACATATTCACCATACATTTTAAAATCACCCTTGGAGTTAATTTTTAAATTAATATCCCCACTTCCTTTTGCTTTAATTATATCACCTACTTTTTGGTCAAATATCAATTGTACCTCAGCATCAGGTGTGACATCCAAATTGAAATTTAAAGTCAATCCGCCTAGCGAGACTTTATAATTATCTTTTACTTTTATAGTGTTATCTTTTTTAAGATACGTAATAAAATTATTTTCTGTTAATTCTGAATTTTTGGTTAATGGAATATAAAGTTTGGTTAATTCTGTTTTTTTAAGAAGATTTAATTTGTCTCCTTTGTCAATAGGCGTAATCTTTTCAGTTTTTAAATTGGCATCTATATTTATATTATCCAAGTAACCGGAGATATTTACATTGCCAGTAACAAATGCTTTTCCGTAGTACAAATTATTATTCTGTTCGGTAGTATTAAGACACATAAACTTATCTGTTTTGATATCAAAGTCCAACTTAAAATCTTTGAAATTATCATGGGTCAATTTTCCATTAACAACCGCTGTATTGCCATAGATGTCATCAACTCTCATATCTGCAACAGTAAAAGAATTATTATTAACAGTTACTTCATGCGTACAACTGTAAGAAATATTGAGGTAATCAACAGTGATTTTTTTTGCATTTACATTTACAATACCTGTTAATAAAGGTTTTTTAATAGAACCATTAAGCTTTATGTTCCCGTCAAAAGAGCCTTTGAAGTCAGAACAATAGCCCTTTACGAAAGGTTCAAACAATTGCATATTTAATTTTTGAAGGCTAAAAGTCAATTCAATATTATCCTCTTGTTTTTTCGGATAATAATTTCCTGAGAAGAGAAGATTAGGAATCTCGCCTAATTTAAAAGAGCCATTGAGATACAGAGACTCTTTTGCGCCATCCCATTTGCTGGAAATATTTCCATCCCCTATTTCATTGTTATTTAAAAACACAGACTTAAAAGTATTGTTGCTTATGAGCACTAATCCATGATAAAAATCTGTAATAGACGACTCTCCATCGATGATGCCTTTAAAAGTCAAATCTGAATTTTTGGTGAATAAATTAATATTAGCAATATTAAAATTAGTCAAAAGCAATTTTATCTGATCCGATTTGTTATCGGATATACTTCCGTTTAAAGAGATGGATTGGTTTCCATGTTCAAAAGTAATATCATTAACATTGATGAAGCTGGAATCAATTAACACTTGATTGTCCCTATTAATGGTCCAAGCAGAATCGGAAACAACAAACTGCGAAGGAAGAATTTTGAACTTAATTATTCTTCTCGAGTCAATATATAAAAATGCTTTTATATCTCCTTTATATTGGGTAATGGTTTTGTTGTCCCAGGTTAAAGCTAAGGTTACACTGTCCAAATGGGTTTTAGTATTAATATTAAAGTCTGTTAACCAACTGCTGTCTGTTGTGTAAAGTCTTTTACAACCTGTATTAAAATCCATAGTTCCATTTGTTTTTGCATCTAGATACCAATCTTTAATTAGAAACCCATTTACAGATAGTTTATCTGAATTCCCTTTCAATACAAGTTGATTTATTGCTGAATTAAAATTACCCTGAATAATTGTTTTGGGGCCAATTGTAATATCTGGCAGAAATAAGCGGGTAATATCATCTGTTTTTTTAAATGCTAATTTATACTCAAAATTCTGAGGAGAAATTGGTTTAGCTTTCAGTGAGTTTTTAAAATAGGACGGCAAATAATTACTAAGTAAATTCATGACTGAAACCGGCAGGTCAAGTACCTTAAAGGTCCCTTTTATTTTTGCATCTAAAAAATCAGATTGCAGTTTAATTGTTTTTATTCCTTGTTCTTCTTTCGATGTTAAGTCAAAATAACTTAATTTATAAAGTTCTTTTTCTTGAGTGTAGGTAGTGCTGTCGAAATTTATTCGTCCGTTTAAATTGTCAATATTGTTTCCTGTAATATCAACAACAATTTTTGTTGCCAGAGATGTTTTTTTAGTTGACTTAATAAAATGTAATGCTGCTAAATCTGTTTTATTTAATTTTGCATTAAAATCTAAATGAGGTAATTTATGCGTAAAATCAACTGTTCCTGTGAAATCTAAATCAACATTCTCGTCAGCAACTTTTAGTTTGCCATTGAATATTTTATTAGCAACATTGCCTTCAACCGCCAGGTTTTGATAATTGTAATTGTTTATTTCAATACTGTTTATATCTCCTTTTAAGGTCGCATTAACATCCTCCAACGTAAAGCCTGAGCCATTAATATCTAAATTTGCAGTTGCTTTCCCAAGTTTATTTATGTTGAAAAATTTACCGAAATCAAATGCTGTAGATTTTAATTTGCCTTTATAAAATTCTTTTTTTCTTATAGTGTCATGCCTCATTGAAAGGTCTGAAGAAAGTTCGCCAAGAGCAGATGAGAAATTTCCGTAAGCATAGAAATCATTGTATAAACCAGTAAATGTTCCTTTAAATTTCATGTCTCCAAGTTTTGAAAAGCTTGGTGAAACATTTAATGTCTTATGGCTGTTAAATGGTGGAACAGGCAATTGTATCAAATCAGTATAATTGGTTCTAAAGTTTTTTATGTTAAAGTAAAATACTGTTTCATCAATGTTGGGTAATCCAGTTAAACTTACATCACCAACAAATTGAGTAATGCCGCCAAGTGCTAGATTCATGTCTTTACCTCTTAATTTATCAACAGTGCCTTCTATTTTTCCCGTAACAATTAATTTCCGTTGAATACCTTTTAATGCGGGAGCAAAGTAGGCGATGTCAGACATTTCAACAATTGATTTATTAAAATTGCCTTTCATAGAAACCTTGTTAATATAGTCCAGCCAATCTCTCCAACGGCTGTATTTAAAGGATAAATCAGTTGCAATATTACTTGATGGAGTTATTATTTTGAGCTCATCCATTTGAATTCCAGAAGAACAAACCTTAACATAACTACTAAGATTTTTTAATATAAATCCACTTTTTTCTTTCGTAGACAGATAATCAATTGTGCCAAGAATAGTGTCCTTTATAAATTTAATATCACTTATTTGTCCGTTAATGCTAGTTGTGCTTAAATCAGAATAATTTACACCAGTAGTTTTTGCGGTGTCAGATTCCCGACGATAAACAAAAGCGGTATTAACAAAAGTAACGCCGCCAAATTTTATATCCCAGTCAGCATTGTTTTTTTGAGTTGTATCTTTTGATTTAAAGGCGTCTATCAAAAACTGATAATTAAAATCTTCTTCTTTTTTATACTTTATCAACTTTGCATTTGTATTCACAAAACTGATGTTACCAAAATGAAGAATATGTTGTTTAAAATCCATTTTGTCAAAATGAACTTTTAATTTTTTAGAATAAAATAAAGTATCATGGTGCAGATCCTCAATGAAAACCTCATCCATTACAAGTGTTTTAAAGAATTGAATATCCATACTGCCGATTTCTACCCTTGTATTTAATTTCTTGGATAGATAAATTGCTGTTTTGCGGGCAGCAAAAGTTTGTACACTATGAATCTGAATGAGTATAAACACAAGCAATACCAACACAAGCAGTGTTGATATAATTTGGATTAATATTTTACCAAGTTTTTTAATACCTTTGAGTTGTGTAAACAGTACTATTTATTAATGGTACAAAGTTACTAATTATGAGCAAACCAATTATTATACTCAGTATCGAATCATCTTGTGATGATACAGCAGCTGCAATTATTAAAGATGGCAAATTGCTTGCCAACATTATTGCTAATCAGGATGTACATCGTCAGTACGGTGGAGTAGTGCCTGAGCTTGCTTCCAGGGCGCATCAGCAGAATATTATTCCTGTAGTTGATAATGCTGTTAAAAAAGCTGGAATTAATAAAGCTGAGATTTCAGCTATTGCATTTACAAGAGGCCCGGGTTTAATGGGTTCTTTATTGGTCGGAACATCATTTGCTAAGTCTTTTGCTATGGGCTTAAATGTTCCTTTGATTGAAGTTAATCACATGCAGGGTCATGTTTTAGCTCATTTCATAAGTGAATCAGCCAACCCGGAATCCAAAATTCCAAATACAATCACTCCTGCTTTTCCATTCCTATGCCTTACTGTTTCTGGCGGTCACACTCAAATCGTTTTGGTTAAAGATTATTTCGATATGTCAGTAATAGGCGAAACTATTGATGATGCGGCAGGAGAGGCATTTGATAAAGCTGCAAAAATTATGAATCTTCCTTATCCCGGAGGTCCATTAATTGATAAATATGCAAAACTTGGAAATGCCAAACGATTTAAGTTTACCAAACCGCATATCGAAGGATTAAACTTTAGTTTCAGTGGTTTGAAAACAGGGTTTATGAATTTCATTAACACAGAGGTTAGCAAAAATCCCAATTTCGTTACCGAAAATTTAAATGATATTTGCGCTTCAATACAGCAGACTATTATTGATATTTTAATGAGTAAATTAAAAGTTGCTGCTTCGCAAACCAACATAAAACAAATTGCAATTGCTGGCGGAGTGTCCGCCAACAGCCAGTTACGTTCAACTCTTTATCAAATGGAAAACGAATTGGATTGGCAGGTATTTATTCCTGATTTCGCTTATTGTACTGATAATGCTGCTATGATTGCTATTACAGGATATTTTAAATATTTACAAAACGATTTTACAACTCAAGCAACTACTCCATTAGCAAGATACGCGCTTTAATTAAGTCTATTCCTTCTCAACTATTAATTTCTGATTATAAATCACTTTATTCTCGCTCGTAGCCTGTACAAAATAAATTCCTTCCGCAATCTTCGGAATATCCACAGTCGTTTGTTCTGTACTGTTTTCAGTACGTTTGCTGTAAATCAACTTTCCGCTTTCATCAAATATCGATAACGTTATTTGTTTTAAATCTTTATTTTTAAAACTAATAAAAAATTGTTCTTTAGTCGGATTAGGATAAATCGAAATCTCCGGTTCATCCTCCGAATTAATTACAGTTATACCGCCCACATTCCCTGTATTCACGCTGGCCTTCGCAAAAAAGATATTCAGGTAACCATTCCTTGTATCGCCCCATGCCGCACAAATAGTATCGTTCACCAATTCACAACTCATAAAATCATTTCCTTTCTGCAGCAATATAGCAGCGAAACCGGCAGTAGCATTACTAAGTTTTATATTCGGCTGAAATGTCGCACCATTATCATGCGACACAGCACAATACGTATCCGAGTTCTGAGAATACCCCGTACCTCCGCCATTCCGCCTGTCTCGCCACACAATCACCAGATTATTATTCCTGTCATAACTTCCCCACGGCATATCCTGTCCCACACCATTTCCCTGCGTATCATCATTCACTCTCACCAATCCGCTCCACGTCAAACCCCCATTATTTGTCGTACTCACAAAAATATCAGGGTCGCCGTAATTCGCTGCCACAGCCACAAAAGCCATTTGATTTGCATTCATCGGATTAGTCACCAAATGATAACCAGCCTTAAAACTACTGTCAGCAGTGGGTAATCCAGTCGGATTCACAGCCAAATCATAATATTGAAATGTAGCTCCGCGGCAATAAGATTTCGCAAAAACTATTTTCGCATACACCGATTGAGAAGGCAGATAACTTGGATACGCACAGCACAAAGCCCCATCCGCAGCCACATTCGGCGCTGCCATTGGCGCCGCTATCACATTCCCTACCAGATGATTTACAGTATCCACATATCGGTAAGCAGTCCATGTTTGCCCACTGTCAGCCGACATCTTCAAGTACGGACGATTGGGCGGAGCAATGGTTGGAGCAGGTTTCGTTGTCATATATAATGTACCGTCGTGCGCTCCTCCCGAATTATCTAATGCAAGCCAGGGGCGGTCAATAGGAAGTTTGCCCGGGTCCTCCGTCAACCCATTCCATACACGCGTCGGCGCCGACCACGCAATCCCCCCATTTACCGAATGTGTAATATACACACCTCCCGAATCCGGCGACTGGTGCGAATCTATATAACTCAAATACAAAGTCCCGTTTTTCCTGAACTGCATCGACACATCAGCCGAAGTCCACGAAGCACCAAAATGCGGATTATTATGCGCATTTCCCCACGTCACTCCACCATCAAAACTCGCCTTCGTTTTTATCGTCACCCTCCCGCCAGTGCTCGCATCATCAGCCATCCACGCCACCACTATATTATTCGTATTCGTCGGATTCACCGCCAGATAAGGTTCCCCTTCAAAAGCCGAAGTAAGCGAAAGATTAATATTCGCCGGCTGCCCCTTAGCGCTATGCATCCAGGCACAAACAGTAAACAAAACAAGTATTATTTTTTTCATGATAGAGAGTTTTTAAGTTAAACGAAAATAAATATTCAAAGTTTAATTTCGGTAAAGATAGTTATTTGCCATAGCCAATCCAATTCCTGAACTCCTCTTATTTTTTTGCTTCACAAAATTATTAGTGTTTTTTTTTTGGCGACCAAAGTTTCTGCAATCACGAAAGTTCGTTTCCGCTTGGAGCCTTTGCTTAGCTTGTCGAAATACTTCAATTTGTCTTATTTTTGATGAATAAACAAAAAAGGTTTTCTCCAAATTCGGGCGCAGACTTACATCTTATTCTACAGATGCCCCTCCCAAACAAAATAATTCTCAAATTCTTTTTTCAAATCTGTTTTGTTTTTGAATATTCCATATACTGAAGAACCACTGCCACTCATTGAAGCATAGCTTGCTCCTGAAGAATATAATTTCTCCTTAATTGTTTTTATTTTTGGAAATTGCAGGAAAATTGAATCTTCAAAATCATTGTGAATATTGTATTTCCATTGTTCTAAAGGGAGATTTAAAATGTCTTGTTCTAATGAGTTTATTGGTAATTTAGGAATGACTCCACTGTATGCTTTTGCAGTATTTATACTTAGCGAAGGATAAATTAATGCGACATAATAATCAGACAAATTTAATTTCATTGCTTCATAAGTATCCCCCCTCCCTTGCGCAAAAGCAGGTTTGTTGGTAATAAAAAAAGAACAATCGCTGCCAATCTGACGCGCATAATTATGCATTTCTCCCCAAGCTAAGCCAAGTTCAAATCTATCATTTAATAACTTAATAAAAAAAGCTGCATCGGCTGAACCTCCACCTAGACCTGCTCCTATAGGTATTTGTTTATGCAAATGAACTTTTACATTGGGTAGTAAATAATCATTAGCTATAAGATGATACGCATAATAACAAAGATTGTCAGTAATAGCTCCAGGGACTGGAATACCAGAAGATGTAAAAGTTATTCTATCGTCACACGATATTTTGTTTTCAATCACTTCGAGCGCATCCCTCAAAGGAATAGGATAGAAAATTGATTGTATATTATGATAACCATCATCCCGTTTTTCAATGATATTGAGTCCGAGATTTATTTTTGCATTTGGAAATGTGATCATCATACAAAGGTAGGAAATAATGGGGATGTTGGTAGTTCGAGTTAGCGAATTAATATTACAATTAACTTGATTGCTTACCAAACGAGAGAAAGCAAAGTGCTATTCTTGTTATGTTTTATATAATTAACAAAGAAGAATAAATTGTATAAGCAACAAGGTTGTTGAAGATGAAGAACTGGTGGTAATATTAATTAATAAAGAGGTAACTACCGTTTCCAATACCACACATCATCGTGCGATTCGGTTTCCTGCTGTTTCCAGTATTTTACTGTTACATACTTGCCGTCAGGCGTTTTCAGCTGGCGGTTATACACGCCATTGATAGGATTAAAAGTTAAATCGGTAACACCCACAGTAAATGTTTCGGGCAATGCAGGCGCTGGAGGCGCAGGTACTGCAGCTGCATCGGCTACTACAGCAGGTTTTGGTGCTGCTTTAGGCGGAGGACTGTTTACCACAACAACAGTGAAGCCATTAAATTCCAACAGCTTTTTTAGAAATGCAACACGCTCTGCACTGCAATTTTTTTCAATAATGGAGCATTTTACTTCTCCAAGTTCTTCAAATATATAATTCCCGTTGAGTGCCATTTCTATGCGTTCTGTTTAAAATGTAAGACTGTTGATGTATCCATAAATACAACTTGCAAAGCCAATTACTATTACTCCAATCATACAAATAATCAATGCAAATTGTGCCGGAATACTTCCTTTGATTTTCGGTATCGGTGTTTCGTTCGGGTCAACAAACAT
>CAIQBY010000067.1 GCA_903870175.1 uncultured Bacteroidota bacterium | reverse complement strand
CTTTCGGTTATAGCCAAAATTTTATCAGCAAACATTTTCATGTTGGCTGCTTTATCTTCCCAATGTATATTGGATTGAATAATTGTTACTTTTAAATCAGTCATTCTGATAGATTAAATCTTATTCAATATTTCGGCTGCTTTATCCAATGTTTCTTCTTTTTTCGCGAAGCAAAAACGCAAAACATGATTATCAATGGTCTCGTGATAAAAAACAGAAATGGGAACTGAAGCTACGCCAAACTCTTTGGTTAAGCGGATTGCATAATCAGTATCTTTTTCTTTACTTAGTTTTTTATAGCTTAATAACTGAAAATATGTTCCGCCGCATGGGATAATTTCAAACTTTGAATTCTTTATTTGTTTTATAAAATAATCTCTTTTATTTTGATAAAAAGAATTGAGATTAATGTAGTTGTTTTTGTTTTTTAAATAATCTGCGAGCGCATATTGTATTGGCGAATTGACACAGAAGACAAGGAATTGATGCACTTTTCTGAATTCTGCCATAAGGTTCTTAGGCGCAACGCAATAA
Organism: uncultured Bacteroidota bacterium; assembly: GCA_903870175.1. GTDB lineage: Bacteria > Bacteroidota > Bacteroidia > 2-12-FULL-35-15 > 2-12-FULL-35-15 > 2-12-FULL-35-15. The sequence goes on along the minus strand of CAIQBY010000067.1, from coordinate 11,141 downwards.
CCCGTTTTCCAACCTGTGGTATGAAATGTTTTTCCGAAGGAAGAGATAATATAACTGCGTTCTGCAAGTTTAGGAAACCTCGAAACACTTTCGTGCTGCTGATTATCAAAGATAATATGTTCATATACCTCATCGCTTACAATTACAATGTTGGTGTTTTGCGTAATCTTTTCAAGCATTCGCATATCCTCAGCAGTCATGATGCTGCCAGTAGGATTGTGCGGCGTATTAATAATTATCATACGTGTTCGATGCGTAATTACTTTTTTTACCTGATTCCAATCAATAGAGTAGGTGGGCGCTTTGAGTTGTAAATAGATGGTTGTGCCTCCATTCATTTCAATTGCCGGCTGATAACAATCGTAAGCAGGCTCGAAAATAATAACCTCATCACCATCGCGAATAATAGCTGATATGGCGGTATATATTGCCTGCGTACCTCCCGCTGTAATTGTTATTTCCGATTCGGGATCATATTTTGTTCCATGTAGTGATGCTATTTTATCAGCAATAACTTCTCTGAGTGTCATCAATCCTGCCATTGGAGCATATTGATTTTTGCCTTCCTTCATGTATTTATTCACCAGCGCAATTAATTCTTCATCACAGTTAAAATCAGGGAAGCCTTGCGAAAGGTTGATGGCATTGCAGTCGGTGGCAAGTTTGCTCATCACTGCAAAAATACTGGTGCCTGTGTTTGGTAATTTGCTGCTTATTAAATTTGGATAATTCATACAGTTAGTTTAAGAGTTTAAAGGTATAAAGTTTAATGTTACTATTCTCTTTAAAAATTAATGATAATTCTCATCCATCTCAAATATTTGAAAATAAACTGTTTTTTTATGCAATAGTTATTCGATTTTAATACTTTTGCCGACTATTTATAATTTAAAATTACTTAAAATGATAATTGAAAACAATTCAGTAGTTTCTGTAAACTACACGCTTACTGAGAAAGAGAGCGGAAAACAAGTGGAACAAACATCTAAGGAACATCCATTTCAATTTATATTCGGAATAGGTGGTTTGCTTGAAGATTTTGAAAATAACCTGCGAGGCAAAAAAGTAGGCGATAAGTTTGATTTCTTTATTGAACATAGCCGCGGATACGGAAAACGTGACGAACAACATGTGGTTCAAATTCCTGTAGAAGCGTTTCATAATGAAGATGGAAAATTTGACCATGAAAATGTGAAAGTAGATGTAACACTGCCGATGCAGGATAATGAAGGGAACCGTTTGTATGGGAAAGTAATGGAGGTAAATGATGAACATGTTAAAATGGATTTCAATCATCCCCTTGCCGGCACAGATTTGCATTTCACTGGTGAAGTGCTCGAAATACGTCCTGCAACTGTCGATGAGCTTGCTCATGGACATGTTCACGGCGAACACGGACATCATCATTAATCAGGTAGTAAGTAATTGCCAATCTGGTATAGTTGTTACGAAAGATTTTCAACTTTTTTTTGGGCTTTTCTAACCTAATAAATTAAATCAGCGGTATATTTTATTCACTTTTTACAGTAAAATATTCCCCTTCCACTATCAGAAAAGCTTTCATCTTCGAAAACTTTTCTCCGATTGCACAGTTCGCATCATTAAGACAGCCTGTCAGGCATTTATTTAATTCGTTCATATCCTTAGGGCAAAAACATCCGTCAAGCGGAGAAATCTGATACTGCGGCTCATTCATCTGGTTATTCGGAAACACTATTGCCACAGGATAATCGCTGTCAGCACCCACAATAATGGAAGAAGAAAGATAATGACACTTGCCTTCAATCATCATTTTAATATCTTTCGAAATCAAATTTTCATTCACTGATTGTCCTGCTTTTATCTCCTTCTGATTCTTAATTACAAAAGCATTTGCTTCGTATCTGCCAATAAAATTAGTGTAGTACCAGCCGTCTTCGGTAAACGAGTCTTTATATTTTTCTTTCTTCTTATAATACTCAAAAACAGCAGACGGAAATTTAATCAGAATTTCACCGTCATCCGCCAAACGCCCTTGTACATTCTGTACCGCTGTTGCCGACTGATTATTTGTTTTTAGAGTTTCCATCCGAAAAATAGATTAGTGAACCAACACAGCTTCTTTTTCTTTCAACTTATAATATCTGTAACCGCCCCAAAGCGCAGCACCTATAGCACCCGAATAGATTGCATCAGGGTTAGAAACAAAAACCATGTTCGCCTTTTTATTTTCTGCCGATAATTCTTCAATCGCCTGAATCATCCCTGCATTCATTCCCATTCCGCCAACAAGCGCAATCGGTGTTTCAGCACGCAGCGAACCCATTAATTTAATAACACGCTGAGCGATGGAAACGTTGATTCCCTTCACAATATTAGGAGTAGAAAGTCCTTTAGATACCAGATTGATAACATCCGTTTCAGCAAGTACAGCGCATATTCCGGAAGGTACTTCAGGATTATCTGCTTTCAGAGACATAGCTCCTACCTCTTCAATTGCAAGACCTAAATAACGAGAAATGTTTTCAATAAACTGTCCTGAACCCGAAGCACATTGACCAGTCATTTTATAATCCATTACTTTCCCACGGTGATCCACTTTAATAGCACGAACGTATAAACCACCCATATCCACTACTGTTTTAGCACCTGGCACAAAGTATACACCGCCTCTTGCATGGCAAGTCATACTGTAAAAGTGACCTGTTTTGCGTTCCACCATTTCTCCTTCTCCTGTTGAAGCAAGGTAAGCAATGTCTTTTTCGTATGTCAATTTATTACGGGATAATAACGTGTCAACTGCTTCTACTACCACATCTTTAGGGTCGCGTTTACGTATTTTCTCCGTTTGTTTATCCACTAATTTATGGTCCTGAGTTTTATTATCATAACTCATTAATACGGCTTTCACGTAGCTTCCGCCAACATCCACGCCCATTGTATAAATTGTATCTTTCATATTATTTAATATTAAATTCAGTATATAAATTAATTACGCTTCTACTTCTTTACCTGCTTTTGGCAAGTCAGCACTGATGTTTCTGCGTGCAAACATTGCTCCACCAAGTGCTCCCATAAAGATGGAATCGGTATGTATATTCATCGTTACTTCTCCGTAAGAATCAGTCACCATTTGTTTCACATACTTCAATACTGCCTGATTACGGGCAACACCTCCGGTAAATGTAAATTCATTTCTTACACCGCCAGAGCGTGCTATCAACGACATTGCACGCTGTACAATCGCCTTGTGAAGACCTGCCAATATATTAGGACGCTGTTCTCCGTTATGCAAAAGTTCTTTTACCTCAGCACCTGCAAACACAGTACATGTAGAGCATATTGTAGTTTCCTTAGTAGCACTCATAGCTTCAGGTCCAAGTTCATTTAACGACAAACCGAACTCATCAGCAATGTATCCAAGATAACGGCCGCAACCTGCAGCACATCTATCATTCATGTGGAAGCTTGTTACCAATCCATGACTGTCAACCTGAATTGCTTTTGTATCCTGTCCGCCAATATCCAGCACTGTACGCGTGTTTGGGAATATAGCATGCGCACCAAATGCGTGACAAAGAATTTCTGATTTAATACAATCTTCCGGGAACGGCAACAATGCACGTCCGTAGCCTGTACCAACCATTTTAGCAATATGAATTTCTTCTCCTGCAATAGCTTCAATGTGCTCGCGAAGTGAATATTCTACATTCTTATAATTGCTTTTTACAGCATTCAATTCAGCATAATACCAGTCTTCTTTACTTCCATCTTCCTGTTGATCAGCAAGCCCTTTATATTTTTCTTCCAGCACTGCCATTGATTCCAACACCAGTTCTTTAAAGTTATACTGCACCATTTCGTTCTCCACAGGAGTAATGCTTTTATCAAATGCAAGCATCAGCGGTTCATAAAATTCTCTGCCCAAAGCATCCACCCCTACATTGTATTTTTCACTTACAATATCACGGAAGAATTGATTTTTAGAACCTAAATTTCCATGAACAAATTCGTTTCTTATCTGAGGACGGATGTTCTCAATTATCTCATGAAGTTTGTCTGCAATAGCTGATTTATTAGCATACGTAAATTCAGAAACTGTTTTATTCAACATCTTCTCCAGGCTTTCCATTCTCCTTTTGAATTGCTGATATTGAAACACAGAACGAATATCTTCCATGTATTTTTTGAACTCTGGTTTCGCTTCCATATCCAGTTTTATTTTGTTGGATAGGAGTGTAAACCTTGCGTCATATATCGCTTCCTCTTTTGCAATATCGGCAGCTACTTTATAATTCGCTCTCGTATTAGTGATGCCTCTCCCGATAATTACATCGTTTCCATTAATGATTACCGCTTTAGAAGTGGTAGATCCCAAGTCAATTCCTAAATAGTATTTTTTCATTTTATAATAATTTTGAGGTTCTAAACTGTTTCACTTTCATGGATAATTCTTCTTTGTTCTAACATCTGGAAATAAGATTCTAATCTGTTTTTTATGTTGGAATATGAAAAATATCTTGGGTCAACCAAATCGGATTCAATAAATCCAACAGGCACTTCCAATCTGTCTTCTATTTCTCTCATCATTCCTAATTGCCCTGCCGAGAAAGAGTTGCAGCTCTTTATTGAATTGGTAACATATCCATCCGCTTTATAATCTGTAATACATTTTGACAATAAATCAATGCGTTGAGGAATGTTTAAGTTAGTATAACAGTTCATACAATATTCCGACAATGATTCCAAAGGTCGCGAAGGATCATGTCTCCAGCCCATATCATACACACCGCCTACTTTAGTATAAGACGAAGCAACGATAACAGCGCCCATATCATAGAATATTTTCCAGAACTCTCTGAAAGAAGTCCAGTTTGGCGGGCCTTCCACCACCAGGCGATATTTCTCTTCCTTCATTTCACCTTCCGGAGTAATAGGTCCAAGTCCTAAACGAACACGTTCCATTATCTCTTTGTATAATTCTTTATAATAATCAACAGCTTCCTGTGTTCCTCTGAAACCAATGTTGATTGGGCCTATGTAATATACACCAGCGAAATAAGCATCAATAGGAGATGGTTTATGTTTAGTAGTATCAAATATTTTTGTAATCCAGTCCTCCGCTTCTTTTGATAAAGCAAGAATTCTTTTCAATTTTTCTTCATCATATTTAATACCGGTAACAGCTTCCATCTGAGGAATTACCTCTTCTTTAAACTGTTTCACCATATACTGCGTCATCTCCGGAGTAATTTTTGCATTCTCCTGATATGGCGTGTGAACCATTATCACTTTTGCATTTGGATACTCACGCTTCAATGTTTCAAACCATTTCAGGAATGTAAAACATCCGGTATAACTCAACAATAAAATATCCGGTTCAGGAATCTTCTCACCAGTTGGCCCGATGTTTCCTTTCATCATCATACCTACATCACATTTCACGTATGTACAAACGTCTTCAGAGTGTGCATGACGTTCTGCTTCTTTAATATACGAAGCAGATTTTTTACGCATGGCACTCTGCAATGCATTAATTTCAGGGTAAACAGGCAACATATCAAATGTGCGGATTAACTCAGAAAGATTTCCCGGAACAAAAGTATAACACACTTTTTTTCCTGTTTCTTTCGCTTTACCCAAATCATTGAACAAGCCTTCAATCATCTCCTTTTGGAGAATCATACTTCTTTCTTTTTGTGCTTCTTGTGCCATATCTGTTAGTTTTATTTTATGAAATTGCTACTACAGGTTCGTCTTCCCATAATTTAATGGAATCGGAAAATGCTCCTACCTGTTCTTTAATTACTTTATATTGATTAATGTTTTCGCTGAATTGGAAGGCGATGTAGCGGATGCCTAATTTATTAAATGCATTCTGGAAAATAGGAGCATCCAATAAACTTGGATCACAGAAACTTGCAGATGCAAATATTACTCCGTCAGCGCCTCTGTCTTTCACAATTTTTGCAAGGCGGAATTCTTTAGGATCGTGCACATCATAAATGGAAGAAGAAAATTGACTTTGCTTGATATAAGAATTAGAAATTGCTTCCAATGGGTTGTTAGTTTTCGAATCAATATCACCAAGTATCATTCGTGAACCTAACATATAATCATCATCTACCACATAACATCCAGCCTCTTCCACAGCTTTAATCAAACCAACAGAAGGCTGCTCACAGAATGCTCCTGAGATAATAACTTTAACTTTATCCTGAGGTGTGCCAATATCTTTTTTGATGTGTTCACAAACCTGTTCCAATATATCATTATGCTCTTCAACCGTAATAACAGTGCCTGCTCTCACAATGTGATAAACATCAACGATGCTTAATCTCCAAGGGAAATCCTGACGTATCTTGTAGATAAAGTCAATCATTTTTCTATTCTTGTTATACAACTCAATAGAATGATTTAGTCTTTCAGTAGTAACTTCTACGCCGTTTATTTCTTTGATGTATTTTAATACGTGTTCCATTTCCTGCTGATAAAACACTCCGCCAATTTGAGGCAAAAAGTTTTGAGGGAAGTCCATATACTTTACAAACTTGCCAATATTCTGTTGTTTGAATATTCCGGAAAGGTTACGAATAACATCACAGATGGAAGGGAAGATATACCCATCAAAATGTGCTGTATGTTTGTCAAGCACCAATTCCATTATACTTCTGGGGATATGACAAATATAAGATTGGTAATAGGCATCACCTTTTATAATTTGTTTTCTATCCCCCCCACCAAAAATTCCAACCGCCATTCCTCCGGCAGCATGAATTATTTCACGTGGGAAATATATTGGCATGTAACCAACAATTACCCGTCCTTCTTTTTCTTCTTTCCATTTTTTAGCATGGGTAAAATTTAAATCGAAAGATACGTCTTCACAAAATTTAAGTATTTCTTCGAGAGTCTTCATTTTATAAAATTTCTAATTATTATTTATTAATTATTATGCTTTACATTACAAAAGTATTTGCGAAGTGAGTTTTAAAATATGACAATAATCATCTTGAATCAGACTTTTGTCATGTTTTGAAGAATTTAAAGAAGGGAAATTTGCATGATATATGGAAAGTAATAAAACAGCAGTTATTATTCTTAGCGGAGGAAATTCTTCAAGGATGAATTATCCTAAAGCTTTTTTATCTATTGGAAAGAAAACATTGGCGGAACATCTCTCTTCAATATATATTGATTTTGGGATTCAGAAGCCAATTATTGTTCTTAACAGTATTTTATATAAAGAGGAATGGGCAGATATTATTGCCAAACTTTCAATAAATAATACGGCTTTAAAAAACAATTTTACTGAACTAGGCAGAAGTTATTCCACAAGTTTAGGTTTAAAAGAAGTGAAGGATGAACAAGGATGCTTTATTCAAAATATTGACAACCCGGATATAAATGCTGGTTTATTAAACAATATGGTTGCCAACTTAAAAGATGATAGTTATGTCGTTCCTGCCAACAATGGAATAAATGGCCATCCTATTTTATTGGGTAGAGATATTATAAATCATCTAAAGAACCTGCAAGGTAACGAATGGATTTTAAAAGACGAGCTAAAGAAGTTTAATAGGATACAGGTAGAAGCAACTGAAAACAATGTATTGCTGAATCTGAATACAGAAGCAGATTGGAAAATTTATTCTGAGTCAATACAAAACAAAAGTGTTCAACTTAACTGACATAGATAAAATTCTCATCAAAGAGAATCAGCCAATAGCACTTTGTGTAATTGTAAACACAAAGGGCTCGACCCCGCGTAAAGTTGGTGCAAAGATGCTGGTAACTCAAAACAGGAAAATCTATGGAACTATAGGTGGCGGGGCTTTGGAAAAGAAAGTTATTGAGAATGCTCTTGAAGTAATTGATAAGAATGAACCGCAACTATTTCGTCATGATTTATTACATCAGCATAATATGTGTTGCGGTGGAACAATTGATATTTATATAGAACCTGTAATGAAAAAGAACAAACTATATGTTTTTGGGGCTGGTCATACCGGTCAGGCACTTGCAGGATATGCTCTTGATATGGACTTTGAAGTGTTTGTAATTGATGATAGAAAAGAATATATCGAGCAGATAACCAACGAGCAGGTAAACAAAATGAATCTTGGTTTTGAACAGGCGCTGAGTATACTTCCCTTTGACGAACAGACGTATATTGCTATCCTGACTTATGATCATTCAATAGATAGAACCGTACTCGGTTATTGCCTCAAGAAGAAACACGCATACCTTGGAATGATTGGCAGTCAGCGTAAAATAGAAGTAACAAAAAAAATGTTCAGAGAAGGCGGAGTGGCAACAGAAGAAGAATTAAATGCTGTGGATATGCCGATGGGAATTGACATTAAAGGCGAGAGTCCGAATGAAATAGCAATAAGTATTATAGCAAAATTAATAGAAACAAAACATACCAAACTAAATGGCAAATAAAAAAATAGCTCTTGTAACAGGTGCAGCAAGAGGAATCGGGAAAGCAATAGTTGATAAATTTATCGCAGAAAATTATTTTGTAGTGGCTGTAGATGTTGATGAAACATCAGGAAAGGCTTTAGCAACAGAGTACGGTTCTGACAAATTGATATTTATAAAAGCAGATATCTGTAATGAAATAGAAATACAAAACTTGTTTCAACAGATTAAGAATGATTACAAACAGCTGGATGTTTTAGTAAATAATGCAGGAATCATCCGTGACAATATGATATGGAATATGCCTGTTGAAGATTTTGATTTAGTAATAAATATAAATCTAAAAGGTACATGGATGCTATGTCGGGAAGCTGCGAAATTAATGAAGGTGCAAAATAGCGGCAGGATTGTAAACATTGCTTCCAGAGCATGGCTGGGGAATCGTGGGCAAAGTAATTACGCTGCTTCAAAAGCCGGTGTAGTAAGTATGACAAGAGTTCTGGCGCTTGAACTTGGGAAGTATAATGTATGTGTGAATGCTGTAGCGCCCGGATTAATTGATACTCCGCTTACACAGAAACTGGAAGCAGATGTGCTGCAAAAACTAATAGAAGCACAACCTACACGAACAATGGGAAAACCAAGTGATGTGGCAAATGCCGTTGCTTTTCTAGCTTCAGATAATACGCAGTTTATTACCGGACAAACAATTTATGTGGATGGTGGAAAGAGTATTGGCGCAGGGTTATAGCGCTCATTATTATTTGCAAACTAATCGCTATGACTAAAATCATTATACACGTTAACATTTCTTTTAACCTTTGAAAAATATATCTTTTGCATAAATAAAGTATTCAAATAATGAAACATATCAAACTTAAAATAAACGGCAAGCAGCATGAGTTTTTAGTGAACGACCATGAAATGCTTTCCAATGTTATTCGTGAGAAAGCAGGATTGACAGGCACTAAAGTTGGTTGCGAACAGGGAAGTTGCGGAGCATGTACCGTTATGGTTAATAAAGAACCTGTGTTGAGTTGCATCACTCCGGCATTGAGATATGATGGAGCGGAAATAACAACGATAGAAGGTGTTTCAACGAATGGAGAGTTACATAGATTACAGGAAAAATTTGTTGAGAAAGGTGCTATACAATGCGGATTCTGTACTCCGGGAATGGTAATTACGGCTCTTGATTTTGTAAATAAAACTCCGAATCCAAGCATTCATCAGATTAAAGATGCTTTGTCGGGTAATGTTTGCAGATGTACCGGTTATAAAAAGATAATTGAAGCGGTTGCAGAATATGCAGAAGAAAAACATACAGGTAAATTAATTGTAAAAAAGGAACAGAAAGAATTAAAGGGAACCGTTGGTGTGCCTCGCCCTTACATTGAAGCAACAAAAAAAGTGCAGGGGATTGCCGACTATGCAGATGATTATCAATTGAAGGATGTGCTGCATACAAAATTTGTAAGAAGCCTTCATCCTCATGCGAAAATAATAAGTATTGATGCTTCCGAAGCGTTGGCTATGCAGGGTGTGCGCTATGTGGCTACAGGAAAAGAGTTGCCAATTACTTTTGGTGTTCTGCCGCTGTCGCAGGATGAAGAAGCTATTGCAATTGATAAGGTGCGTTATGTTGGTGAGATAGTTGCTGCTGTAGCTGCTGATTCAGAAGAGATAGCTGCAGCTGCCTGTAAATTGGTGAAGGTAAAATATGAGCCGATAAAGGCATTCCTGACAATTGAAGAGTCATTAAATGATATTGGCACAGCAGAGAAAATACATAATACTACCAAGTTCAACAACAATGTGCATAAGAAAGCAGAGTTGCGATTTGGTGACCAGCAGCAGGGATTGAAGGATGCCGAAGTAGTATTGAACATGGATTTTGAAATGATTGGCATCAATCATGGATTTACTGAACCACATGCTACTACAGCGTTTTGGGATGAGAATGGATTGACTATGATTTCTGCAACGCAGGTAACACACTATCTCCATCGTGCTTTGGCAAAAACTATGGAAGTGCCGTTGAGCAGAGTGCGTGTTATAAAACCTCATATTGGCGGTGGTTTCGGTGGCAAGGGTGATCCTTTTGCACATGAAATAATTGTTGCTCATATCGCACGCAAGACAGGAAAACCTGTGAAGGTTCGCCTTTCACGTGAGGAAGTGTTTTTGAATAATCATGGCCGTCATCCGACAAAGATGAAGATACAACTTGGTGCAAATAAAGACGGCATGATTAAAGTGCTGGATGCAAATGTTGCTATTGATGGCGGTGCTTTTGGAAGTTTCGGTGTGGTAACATCTTATTACAATGGGGTGTTACTTCAGGCTCCATACAAGTTGGATAATTTCGGATTTGTAACGCATCGTGTATATACCAACAAGCCGCAGTGCGGTGCGATGCGAGGACATGGTGCTGTGAATACCCGCTTTGCAGTGGAATCAATGATTGATGATATTGCACACAAAATAAAAATGGATCCGATTGAGATGCGGATGAAAAACTTCCTTGACCCGAACTCGCTGACAGTGGGCAAATACCGCATTACTTCCAACGGAATAAAGCAGGCAATTAATACTGTGGCTGAACAATCGGATTGGAAAAACAAACATGGCAAGATGCCGAAAGGACATGGATTTGGTGTTGCCTGCGGATTTTTTATAAGCGGCAGTGCGTTGCCGATTATCTGGAATGAGCTGCCGCAATCAGTTGTTCATTT
>CAIQBY010000066.1 GCA_903870175.1 uncultured Bacteroidota bacterium | reverse complement strand
TATTTAAAATTAGTCTAAATAACAATAAAGTGAAAAAGATAACAATTACTATAGCCGACAGCAATTTTTTAAGCAGAAAAGGACTTACTGTATTACTTAATGAATATACTGATTTTGAATTGCTAGGGGAGGCATTAAGCATTTCTGATTTATTAAATCAATCAAAAGTTAACAAACCTTCTGTAATCATTATTGATTACGCTTCTCCAAACTTTGGCCTGGAAACATTAAGTCAAATTAAAAGAAAATATCCTGCTTCTCATATTCTTGCAATAACTGAATTGAATGACAATAAAATTATTTCAAGGGCATTAACTTCAGGCGTGACCAGTCATTTATTAAAAGACTGTGATGAAGAGGAGATTGTGGAAGCCATTTATAAAACATCAGAAGGCGAGAAGTTTATGTGCAGCAAAATAGTAACTTCTATCCTGGATTCAAAAAATGCTATTAATGATGAATATTCATGCGAAGGATTGCATATTACTGAAAGGGAAATGGAGATAATTACGCTTGTGGCAGAAGGGCTTTCGAACAAAGAAGTTGCGGATAAATTATTTTTGAGCACTCATACTGTTATTACTCACCGGAAGAATATTATGAATAAAATCGGTGTTAATAATACTGCCGGTTTAGTGCTGTTTGCTGTGCGCGAAAACCTTGTAAGTCCTAATCATTACCTTATATCACAAAGTAATTAACAGGTTCACGTATTATTTCCTACTTTAGCTCACTATTTATAACCTATGATTTTAATAGCGGATAGTGGCTCTACCAAAACGGACTGGCGTTTGATTGATGATTCTCGAAAAATTCATCAAGGCGCTACACAAGGCTTCAATCCTTACTTTAGGACGAGTGATGATTTGTCTTCGATAATCAAGAATGAATTATTAACGCAGTTTACTATCCTAAATTCTGAATCTATAATCAATACATTCTTTTACGGAGCAGGCTGCGGTGCTGTTTCTAAAAAAGAAATAGTGTATTCTGCTTTCAAAAATGAGTTCCCTTTGGCAACTATTGAAGTAAATACCGATTTGCTTGCTGCTTCCCGGGCTACTTGCGGACAACATGCCGGACTTGTTGCTATACTCGGCACAGGAGCCAATACATGTTATTATGATGGAAAGCAAATTGCGGAAAACATTTCTTCATTGGGTTATGTTTTAGGCGATGAAGGAAGTGGTGCACACATCGGAAAAACCTTTATTCAGGCTTATCTCAACAAAGAAATGCCTGAGAATTTGGCATTAAGATTTTATGAACGATTCAAATTAAGTACTGATGAAATTCTGGATGCTGTTTACAAACAGCCTTATCCCAACAGGTTTCTGGCTTCTTTCAGTAAATTTATTTATCAGAATTTAAAGGAACAATTTATCATTGATTTGGTAGCCGGTTGTTTCCATCAATTTTTTGACAAACATATTTGTAAATATAAAAAACACAACTCAGTAAAACTAAGTTGTGTTGGTTCTGTGGCGTATTATTACAGTAATATTTTGCGGGCTGTGGCTGCCGACAAAGGCATTAACATTGATACTGTCATCGAAACGCCGATAGCAGGACTAACGCTTTATCATCTCGGCGAACAATAAAGTTCTTTAAATTGTTCTATTTCATATTATGATATACATTTTGTACATCATCATCTTCCTCCAGTTTGCTGATTAATTCCATCACTTCAGCCACTTCAGCTTCCGAAAGCTCAACAGTAGAAGTAGGAACACGCTCCAATTCTGAACTTATAATAGGCAATTTTTTTGTTTCCAAAGCCTTTTGCATCTTACCAAAATCAGTGAAAACGGTATATATCACTATTTCTTCATCATCCCCTTCAATTTCATCTGCACCGAAATCAATCAAATCAAGTTCTATTTCCTCTAAATTAATATTCTCATTCTTAATTCTGAAAACACCTTTTCGTTCAAAAAGATAATCCAAAGATCCCGTTTTGCCCAGCTCTCCGTGGTGCCTGTTAAAATTCATCCGCACGTTTGCCACCGTTCTTGTAGGATTATCAGTAGCACACTCAATCAAAATACCTATACCGTGTGCGCCTTTTCCTTCATACACTACTTCTTCCAGTCCTTTTTCATCTTTAGAAGAAGCACGTTTAATAGCAGCATCAATGCGGTCTTTGGGCATGTTTATACCTTTGGCATTTTGCACGGCAACACGTAATCGTGAATTTCCCTGAGGGTCGGCACCGCCTAATTTCACAGCTATAGCTATTTCTTTTCCGGCTCTGGTAAAGCCTTTCGCCATTTTATCATAGCGGGCAAACATTTTATACTTTCTTTTTTCGAATACGCGTCCCATATTATTTATTTAGAATTAACGATTTTTAAATATTCTGCAAATGTAGAAATTTATGACTATAAAATCTTGTTGCTTTTATAAACTGTTTAAATTTTATTCAAATATTATGTTATTGCAACACAAAAAGTCTTCGACAAGCTCAGACTGACCTTTGTTTTGTTGTCATCCTGAGCTTGTCGAAGGACTGCGATGGCTAATATAATTGTCTTCATGTATTTTATTTGAATGAAATTTAAACAGCTTCTTAGTATTTCTATTATTCAGTATTGCTATTTTAGTTATCATTACATATAATAAATTTTACAACATTAAAAAATAAATATGTCGTGTTCCTACTCCTCCTTTTGTTCAAACCATGATGATTTCAAGTGTAATGAATATACCAATGTGGCGGATAGTCCTGAAAAAATGTATGAAAAATTTATGGATGAAGTTAATCATCCGGGATTTAAAAAGAAATTTATTGAAGGCTATACTATCAGTAAGAAGGAAGAGAAATTACAGACAAATTCAAAAATGGTTACTGATAAAGATTCGTGGAAATTTGATAAACGAATTGCAGAAAATGGCTTGCACGGCAAGGCGGGTAAGGTGGCAAAGTGCCATTGTTATGGGGTTTTGCGCGTAGATATGCCTGAAGAAATAGGTGTGAGTGCAAATTGCATTACCAAACATTATACTACTATAAAGACAGATTTGGTTATAAAAACCGATAAACAGATAACACCAAAACTAACCAGGTGAAAAAATAAATTATCACCTTTTCCTTCCTTTCAGTTGATTTTATTGCCTTTAAGGCTTTTATTCGCATTTTATTTTCCATTCATATTTTCACCTCTTAAATTAATTTCTATCGTTTATTTAGAGAATTTTGCATCGAAAAAATTAATTACTATTAATATCACTTAAACAAAAATTAAAATGAAAAATGTACTATTTTATGTAAAAATCTTAAAGCACTTTGCAAAATTAAAAGTGCCGGAATTACTTCCGTTTGCCAAAGGAATAAGTGCCAAAGGTGCCATTGACCCTGATGTTCCTGTTGACCCTGCTTTGACAGGGCAGCTTAATGGAAATATAAAGGACTTGGAAATCACCGTAGTTGCCCGCGAAACGGACACCTCCATTTCGCTGACCAAAACAGAAGGAAAACAGACGACCGCTTTGGTTCGTACACTCACCAAAATTTCAACCGGTGTTGAAGAAGGAGCAAACGACCTGTATCCGGGCGACGTAACAGCTATTCAGGTAATTATTTTCCGTATTGGTTTCCGTGTATTTAAAGTTCCGAATATTGCCGGTCGCTTTTTTGAAATTTTTAAAACATTAGTGGCAACCGTTTATATTCGTATAAAAGCGGATAAAACATATAATCTCTATCAATGGAGATGGTCGCTTGACGAAAAAACATGGTTCAGGTTGGATGATACTACTGTGGCAAGCATCATTATTTTTGGATTGCCAAGCGGGAAAATGGTTTTTTTCCAATCGGCAGTTAAACTAAAAGTAAAAGGAGTTCCTAAAATTAATGCCATAATGCAGGAACCGGAATGGGGAGATTCCATTTCTGAACTGATTCCTTAAATTTCATCATTCTATAAGTAGCTGATAATTAGAGCAATCTTTCTTTCGAAAGGAATAACGATTGCAACGTTCGTATAAATCATTCATACGTTCGTTGCAATCGTTGCTACGTTTGGATAAACGGTTTATACGTTCGGAATAATCGTTGCTACGTTCGGATGAACGATTTATACGTTCGGAATAATCGCTGCTACGTTCGGATAAATGATTTATACGTTCGGAATAATCGTTGCTACGTTCGGATGAACGATTTATACGTTCGGAATAATCGTTGCTACGTTCGGATAAATGATTTATACGTTCGGAACAATCGTTGCTACGTTCGGATAAACGATTTATACGTTCGGAATAATCGTTGCTACGTTCGGATGAACGATTTATACGAACGTATGAAGCGATAATTCGGTTTTTGGCGAAATTGGGAGGGTTGGAGGTGGGGATTGGGAGGGAGGGAAAGTGTAATATACGGAGTAGATTCAGAAAGTTGTTTTGGAAATCCTGCTTTTGTAAAAGGGTGAAATTCCTATTTTTTCTTTTTGCCTACCTCTAATGTTGAGATTAGTTTTTTTTGATTGGCTATGATTTCTTTCAAAAGAGAGTTTTCATTTTTCAAATGTTCTATTTCTTGACTCATCCTATCCAATTCTGATTTTTGCTTTTTGTTAGTTATTATTTGCTTTTCGTCAATTGACTCTAATTCTTCTACCGATATAGAAAGTGCTTTTGTTATAGCATTTAAAGTATAATGATTTACTTTTCCAGTTTGTTCTATATGAGAAACCAATGCTCTTGTTTTGTTTATCTTATCGGCTAATTGCTCCTGTGTAAAATCTTTATTAATACGAGCTTTTTTTATTTTTTTGCCTAAGTGCATTGTCATTTTGTTTTATTGCAAAGTGGCGGAAAATAATATTGTCATATTGATAATATCGTTTGCTATTTGATAATTATAAGTATCTTTACAACCTAATAAAATGAAGATGAAAAGAAGAAAACTAATAACTATTTTTTTGTTAAGCTTTGCGCTGACTGGAATGAAAGCACAGCAAAGTGCTGATGCCGCGGGTGGTATGGCAACGGGTAGCGGCGGAAGTGCAAGTTATTCTGTTGGACAGGTTTCTTTTATTAATATAACCAACTCCAATGGTTATATTAATGAGGGTGTTCAACAACCTTATGAATTTTTTACTGTTGGAATTAAAGAGAATAATAATATCAGTCTGTCTTATTCTGTTTATCCAAATCCAACTGCATCAACAGTTAATCTTAAAATAGAAAATGAAAATTTGGAGAATCTTTCTTTTCAACTTTATGATATAAGCGGTAAACTTTTGATTAATCGAAAAATAACAAACAATGAAACTGCTATTCAGATGGGAAGTTTTGCAAACGCAAATTACTTTTTGAAAGTAACTGATAATGATAGAATAGTACAAACAATTAAAATAATTAAAAATTAACTAAACCATAAATAAAAAAAGAAATGAAGAAACTAATTACAATTTTAACAGTAGTATTAATTACTACAAGTGTGTTTGCTCAAGCACCTCAAAAAATGAGTTATCAAGCTGTGATAAGAAACAGCGGAGGAGCATTGGTAACAAATCAAAGCGTTGGGATGCGTGTAAGTATTTCTACCGACTCTGCATTTGTACTTGCTAATATTAATTACAGGGAAATATATAATCCAAACCCAGTAACAAATGTGAACGGTTTAGTAACTATTGAAATTGGAGGAGGATTACCTGCTATTGGAACATTTGCAAATATTAATTGGGCAAGTGGTCCTTATTATATTAAAACTGAAACTGACCCAACCGGAGGGACAAGTTATACAATATCAGGTAAAAGTGAATTGTTAAGTGTGCCTTATGCTTTATTTGCAGGCAATGTTAGCAATTACAATGCAGGTACAGGTATTTCAATTGCATCAAATACTGTAACTAATACTGCACCTGACCAAACTGTTGCAATAACAGGAACAGGACATACAAATGTTACAGGAACATATCCTAATTTTACTGTTAATACACCAAATTATACTGGTGGTACAGGAATTTCGGTTGCAGGAAATACTGTAACGAATACAGCTCCTGACCAAACAGTTGCTATTGCAGGAACAGGACATACAACAGTTGCGGGAACATACCCAAATTTTACAGTAAATACGCCAAACTATACAGGAGGTACAGGAATTAGCATTGTAGGAAATACTGTTACAAATACAGCACCTGACCAAACAGTTGCCATAACAGGTACAGGTGGAACAATAGTTACAGGAACATATCCTACTTTTAATGTTAACACACACAATTATACAGCAGGGACAGGTATTTCAATTTTAGGAGATACAATTTCAAATACGTTACCGTCATATTATAGCGGGCAGCATATGCAAGTTTTTACATCATCTTCTACGTTTACAGTCCCAGCCGGTGTAACTTCCGTGATTGTAGAAATAACAGGAGCTGGTGGCGGATGTAGCACTACAGATGGAAATCCAAATCATGGACCTGGGGCTGGAGGAGGTGGTGGATATGGTAAAGGACAAGTAAGTGTTGTGCCTGGTCAAGTTTATAATGTAATAGTTGGTATAGGTGGTATTTCTGCAGTATATCCTTGTTCAGGATGTCCCGGCACAAGTGGTTCATCTTCGTCCTTTGCTGGAATTGTTTCAACAGGAGGCGGTGGCGGTTCATTGAATACTGGAGGAACAGGGGGTACTTCAAACGCAACAATTGTTTATGGTGGAGGGACTCTATTAAGTTATGGATATGGGGCAGGAAGTGCAACAGGGGCTGGTGGAACAGGTGTACAGGGTTTAGTAATAATTTACTATTAGTAACTAAAAAGATAACAAGAAAAAAAATTCAATACATATTATGGAAAATAAAAAAATAAAAGAGATTTATGAACTTTTGAAAGGACAGCCTCAAGAAAAAATTAATGCAATTATACTTTACGAATTAGACCATCTAAATGCAGTTGCTCAAGCGAACTATAATCTTTTGCAACTGTTTGTTTTAAAATCGGGGTTAGTAGAGGAAGCAGATAAAATTTGTTCATCAAATTTTAAAGAGTTGACCAATTCTGCTATGAAAAATAATATAAAGAATTTTTTAGATAATTTGGGTTAAGCTATTATTTATAATAATAAAAAAAATATATTAAAATGACAAAAGAAGAATTACAAAAG
>CAIQBY010000065.1 GCA_903870175.1 uncultured Bacteroidota bacterium | reverse complement strand
CTCCAAAGTATTAATTTGTTTGATAAAAGTGAAGAAGCTTAAGTAAAAAACGTGAAGAAAAACAGGGGCGAGGTGGAGGAGAATTACGAATGACGAATTTGAAATTACGAATGGTGGCAGGAGAAAAGAGAAATAAAAAGATAAAAACTAATAACGCATTTTTTGTTACACAGAGAAGAAACCGAAGCCCTTCGACAGGCTCAGGATGACGATAGTGATTGTTACAGAGATTTATTATTTATTAATCAGCTTATATATATTTGTTTCCTCTGTGGTTCTCTCCCGAAAAATCGGGACAAGTAATGACTCCTCCTTTTAACTCTGTGTAATAAAAAAAAGATACCTTGGCAAGGCAATAAAATAAACCAAACCAACCAAATACATAACGTGATGAAAAACAGGGGCGACGTGGATAGGAAATACTCAGATTAAAGAAAAGAAAAAAATATTTTACTGTTTGAAAAACTTCCAGTAATTTTTTCTTTTAATAGTCATATTATCAAAATAAACAATGTTTTTAGTATTGTTCCAGCAGTAGAAAGACAGTGGTTCATGATAGTTTCCTTTGGGTACAGTAAATCGGATGTGTAACTTTTCCCAACCATTTTTAGTTTCCTCACCCACACAACTGCCTTTCCAAAAAGTGTTTCCAATGGAAGCAACAATAAACGCATATTTGGAAGTATCAGCAGAAACCTTATCAATAAAGCGCCAAACCGTTGCTTCCATTTCTTCTTTATCCGGAGGAATATCAAGTTTGATTGCCATTCCGAAACCATTTTCAGGAGTAAGTTTTATTGACCAGCTTCCTTCAAATGCCTTTTCATTTGTTCTTCCGTTGATATTATCGAATAGATATCCGCCACTGGATACAAGGCGTTCGGTACTGTCTTTCTTCACCACCTGTTCGGCTCCGCATTTTATTTCTTCGATAAAAAAACCTAAAGAATCAGTCACCCGAAAAATTAAATAACCAATGAGCACTAATAAAAACGCCATTCTTATAAACTGAATAAACTCTTTACTTTTAAAAATAGTGTTGGTTTTATGCATTAAGGTCAATCAGTTTATTTTATAATGCTGTAAAATTAATATATTTGACAACTCTAACAAGTGCCAAATGGTTTTTAGCAATAACTTTTTTCTTCTTACGTTTTTACCGTTTTTTTTACTCGGATATTATATCGCTCCGAATAAAAATAAAAATAGTATTGCTCTAATTGCAAGTATATTCTTCTATGCATGGGGCGCACCCAAATTTATATTTGTTTTATTGTTTTCACTTTTCATCGATTTTTATCTGGTAAAACTTATAAATACTGCAGAAGGCAAAGTGAGAAAAAGAGTTTTAGCAGTTTCTATTATTCTCAATATCGGGTTACTTGGTTATTTCAAGTATGCTAATTTTTTTGTGGAGAATGTAAATAAACTTGTTTCCAACTGGGGCGCACCCGGCATTGTTGGCTGGACTGCTGTAGCATTGCCTATCGGAATATCTTTCATCACATTTCATAAACTTACCTATGCCATCGATGCTTACCGCAATGTGCATCGTCCGCTGGAGAAATTCACTGATTACTGTTTATATATTATTATGTTTCCTCATCAGATAGCCGGTCCTATTGTACGTTTCAATGAAATAGCTGATCAGATTGAAAACAGGGACAACGCCTATACAATAGATAACAGGATAACAGCAATGTTTCGTTTTATTATCGGTTTGGCAAAAAAGGTTTTAATCGCAAATCCTCTGGGAAATGCCGCAAACGCTGTATTTGCACTGCATATAAATGATATCACTACTTCCACGGCATGGATAGGAATAGTAGCATATACATTCCAGATTTATTTCGACTTCTCGGGATATTCAGATATGGCAATAGGCATCGCTAAATTGATGGGCTTTACTTTTCCCGAAAACTTTAATTTCCCTTACATCTCTCAAAATATTACAGAGTTTTGGCGACGATGGCACATCACTTTAGGAAGATTTATGAAAGATTATTTATACATCCCTCTTGGCGGAAATAAAGTTTCAAAACCACGTTTGCTTATTAATTTATGGATAGTGTTTTTAGTATCAGGTCTGTGGCACGGCGCATCCTGGACATTTGTTATCTGGGGAGCATATCACGGTTTTTTACTTATACTCGACAGATTATTTTTAATAAAACTAACAGGCAAAATTGTTAAACCACTAAGGATACTTCTAACATTTATTCTGGTAATGATAGGTTGGGTATTTTTCAGGGCAACAGACATAGACTTTGCATTAAAATATATATCACAACTATTTACATTTGCACATAATGTTTCTCCTGCAATTGATTTTGATAAACGTTTCTGGACAATGTTAATCATTGCAATGCTGATTTCTTTTTATCCGCTCATAAATTTAAAGTTTGAAACCATTAAAATTAATTGGCCCAAAACCATATTAATTTCTCGGGGAATAATAGGGCTGACCTTACTTATAATATGTATGAGTGATATTAATGGAAGCGATTTTAATCCATTTATTTATTTCCGTTTTTAATAATGAAAACAATAAAACAATTACTATTTCTTTCTTTTTTCATTATAATTTTTGGTGAACAGATACAACAGTATTTGCCGTTAATAAAAGCCCCACCATTAAGAGGTTCGTTTGTTGCACCTCCAAAACCAACCTTTTCATTAGATAATTGGCTGAATGGAAATTATCAGGATAGTGTGATGAAATTCTATGAATATGATATATCGTTGCACGTTCCGTTTGTACGGCTTCGAAATCAAATTGGATATTCACTTTTCGATGAGGTAAAGGATAATGGCGTGGAAGAAGGAGCCCAACATCATTTATACAGCACAGGATATATTAATTCGTACATGGGAAAAGATTTTATTGGAGAAGATAAAATCGTTGACAGGGTTACCAAACTTGCTTATGTTCAGCAGGAATTAAAAAAGAGAAATATAGATTTGATTTCTCTTATTGCTCCCGGAAAGCCTTCCATAGTGCCTGAATATCTGCCAAAGAAATATAATTTATCGAAGATAACAAGAAGCAATTATGATGCGTATGCCGAACAATTCGACAAACAAAAAATAAATTATATCGACTTCAAAAAATATTTTCTAAAATTAAAACTAACAACCAAACATCCTTTGTTTGCAAAGCTTGGTGTGCATTGGAGTGGTTATGGTGCAACTATAGCTGCTGATACATTAATTAATTATATGCAGCGAATTCGAAATATAAAAATGATTAATCATTATCAGATAAGCGGAACATCTTCAAGAATCCCCCGTGATACTGATCACGATATGGCAGTGATAATGAATTTAATTAATGAAATCCCTTCTGACACCTTATATTATCCTAATCTTGTTTTTGTAAAAGACAGAACAAAAACAAAACCAAATGTGCTTATAATAGGTGACAGTTTTGTGTGGAGCTGGATAGGATTTTATCCTTATTTCCCTAACATGTTTGATTCCAATTCTTCCTATTGGTACTATAATCACAACTTGGGTTACACTAACGGAAAGTTTCCTGAAAACATTTTAGTCTCCAGTTTCAATCTAAAAAAAGAAACTCTCCACCGGGATTTTATAATTATTATTAATAATGAATCAGCCTTGGTGAATTTCAGCAATGAATTTATAGATCAAATGTTTGATATGCTACAAAAGGAAAATAATCCGGAGAAAAACAGGGGTAGCAATCGTTAAATAAAATAAATTGAAGGAATAGATTAAGTTTTTTATTCCTAAAGGGCAAAAATAATATTACTGTTAATTCATTTTTGGATTCGGAATTTGCTCTTAACTAATAGTACGATTGTATAAGCATTAAATCCTATATTCAAAAAAGTCAGACTCCACAGAAGTTATTAATTAATTATTTCCCTACTTTAATTTCCTCACTCTTATCTCCCCCTCCTTCTTTTCAAGGAGGGGGTTGGGGGGTGGTGGCTATACCTCTGGCAATGGTAGCTTAAATCGTTGTGATTGTTTTGTGTTTATTACACAATATTCCTTGATTTTACCAAATGGCAGTTTTGTTAAACTATTCATTATCAAGTAATACTCTTCTTTTTGCAGGTTTGGTTTAACCTGATGCGATACAATGCTGATTTGATGCAATGCGCAACTAGTTAGATGCAATACGCAACTAGTTTGATGCGATACGCAACTAGTTAAATGCGATACGCCACTAGTTAGATGCAATACGCCACTGGTTAGATGCGATACGCAACTAGTTTGAATTGTATCGCAACTAGTTTGGGGATATACGCAACAGGTTTGACCGCGCTCAAATTTGACATAAAAAAAAGCATCACTATTTGTATTAATTACAAACAATAACAATGCAGGTATTCCATATTTAAGCATTGCCTTCCGCATCACTTCTTTTCTGTCATATTTCCTTCGCGGTTTAGTTATTGGCTTCACAATAAAGTGGCATGCTTTTTCTATCGCACTTATTTTATGCTCAATTGCCGGCAGTACTTCTTCTTTTTTTATTATTTTCTTTTTCATTCTGTTTTCCTGTTAAAAAATTCAGGATGCAAAACTCTGCATTAAAACAATACACTTTTGTAGGGAACTACCCTACAAGTCGAGAGCACCGAAAACAAAGAGATTTATTGATTTTCAGAAATAAAAAAGACGAAAGAGAAAGGAATAATAAGATTAAAAAAAGTAAAAACCTGTGATCCTACCAGATTAAATTAAGGTATTGTTTCAGTTCCACATAAGTTGGCAACAATGCCTTTGGATATTTTTTCAGCACCCGAGCTTTGGCACGTGAGATATAGGAATCAATAGTCTTACGGTGTTTTTTGAAATGAGATGCTACTTCGTCAGGCGTTTTGTCGTCATCAAGCATCGTTATTACGGTAAACATTATAAGCGTAATGCCTACCGAATGGCAATTATCAGTAAAATTCAGTTTTATTTTTGCATTGTTATTTGCCAGTTCTATCGATTCAAATTCTATCGAATCCATTATACTGTCGGCATTATCACAGGCTTCAATAAACTCTTTGTCGGCAACTAATTTCTTTAAAAAACTTTTCAGTTCTTTAGGTTTTTTTAAATACAGGAAATTCAACTATCAATATCAGTTTACCGTTATCCGACAATTCATAAAAATGTTTGGGCATTTTATTTAAATTAATTGATTC
The DNA here is from genome assembly GCA_903870175.1 of uncultured Bacteroidota bacterium. GTDB lineage: Bacteria > Bacteroidota > Bacteroidia > 2-12-FULL-35-15 > 2-12-FULL-35-15 > 2-12-FULL-35-15. The sequence goes on along the minus strand of CAIQBY010000065.1, from coordinate 3,393 downwards.
AATACAAATTTAGTATTCCTTTTTGCCTTTAACTGACAATTCTAATATACTTGTAAGACGTTTATGAACATTATCTTGCCTGTGAATATATCGTTTATTCAGTTAATGGCTTATTAGAACTGCTTTTGATTATTGCCCTTTAAATAACAAAACAAATGAAAAAAATATTCATAAATATTTTAAAGAATAGAGATCCGAATAATGGTTGTTTGAAGGATAGGTAAAAAAACATCTGTTTTTTGCCGAACCACACCATAACCTGACAAACATCGTAAAAAAGGTAAAATCCTATTTTATCTCCTTAACAACTTCCGACTTTTCAATAAAACCCTCATTCTTCCAATACAGAATTTTATTTTTATACAGTTGCAAAACAGGCAAAGCATCAATCTTTAGTAGTTTTGTTAAGCCTTGGTTATCATCCGCATTAATACGGATAACTATAACTTTATCAGCCATCTCTTTTGAAATTTCATCCAAATAAGGCTTCATTTTCTTGCACGGTGCGCACCATTCAGCATAAAAATCTATCAATACAGACTTATCAGAATTAATCAATTCATTAAATTGCTCCATAGTCATTCCACTTGATTTAGTTGTATTTGTAGTTGTTTCAGGCAAATCAGCACCTCTCCATTTCATAATTCCGCCATCTAGTTCATATACTTCCTTGAATCCTTCACTACGCAATTTACTTGCAGCCGAAGAACTTCTGCCACCGCTCAAACAATAAACATATAAAGGATTTGCTTTATTAAGAGAAGCTGTTTGTTTCCCAAAATCATCACCATTCCAATCGTAGTTTAAAGCATTTTGCAAATGCCCTTTTGAAAATTCATCAGGTGTTCTCACATCTAAAATAGTGGCAGAAGAATCCTTATTTATTTTTTCAGAAAACTCAATTGCTGAAAGTTTTTTTTTGAATTTCCTTGTCCGTTAGTGCAACTATAAAATAAAGTTACCGATACAAATAATAAAGAATAAATCAGTTTCATAGTTTTTAAATTAGTTAAGCAATTTGTTTATCACAAGTCATTTTACTTTTATCATACTTCACAAAAAAATTAATCCAAAGCAATCGTGAAATACGAAAAGTAAGAGGCATAAATAAAATGATAGTAGATATAACAAAAGTAAGATACTGCCAAGTTTCCGAGTAAATTATAAATGAATCAGCAGCCCACGTTATTACAAACCAGCCTACCATTAAAGCATAACTAACATACATTGCACCTTGATAATAGCCAGGTTCTTTTTCATACTTCAATCCGCAACAGTCGCACGTAACATTCATCTTGTCAAACCGTTTCAAATCAAAAGCATTATTAGTAATAAACACATTTGTTTGATGACATTGCGGACACTTATTCGCTATTGTTGAATAAATAATATCTTTAAGCATTAGTTGTAAATGATTGAATAATTGTTTTTAACTGTTCAGACTGCACAACTCCTGATTGTCGCCATTTTATTTCGCCATTCTTAAATAGAATAAGTGTCGGTACACCTTGTATTTTATAAGCACTGGCTGCTTTAGGGTTCTTATCCACATCTATTTTTAGGATAGTTGCTTTATCTCCAATTTTAGATTTTAATTCATCTAGTATTGGCTTCATCATTTTACAGGGTCCGCACCATTCAGCAGAAAAATCAACAAGTGTAGGAGTATCACTTTTTATTATTTCGGAAAATGAATGCGGCTTCATATCTTTATTTATTATTTTGTTTAATCTCTATAAATTCTACATCTTCAATAGTATAATTTTCTTTTTTAGTTGTTGGCATTGCACAACCATTTGCTCCGCAACAGCCAGTATTTGTAACCGCCTGAAATAAAAAGAAAGCAGCTATAAAACCCGAAAGAGAATCGTGATTTTGAATCGCTTGGATGGCTATAAATATGCCTAATCCCAGCCGAAGCCACCGCATAAAATTCCAGCCTGTTAAAAGAGTTTGTTTAATCATCTTATTTTATTTTGCAAACTCATCCAGCTTCCACCATTATGAACTTCTTTATATCCATTTGATTTCAAAATGTTTTTTGCACTTGCACTTCGCATACCCGATGCACAGCAAGTAATCACAGGTTTATTTTTATCTTTCAGTTTAGCAAGGTTATTACCCAGCTGGTCAACCGAAATATTTATTGAGCCTTTAATATGTCCACCTGCATATTCTCCCTTACTGCGCACATCTAATATTATCGCGCCTTCCTTTACCAATTGCGCATAATCTACTTTTGCCCCAATTCCTAAAATCTTTTTTATTGTATTTATCATAACTATACGTTTTCAGATTTATAATAATTCACATCATACCACGAGCCTCCATTATAACATTCAATTCCTTGATGTGCAAGATAGCCTTGTGCTTGTCCACTTCTCCCTCCCGATGCACAACATAATACCAATGGTTGTTTAAGGTTTTTCAACTCATCAATTCTTTTTTCAATTTCCTGCAAAGGAATATTGATTGAACCTGCAACATTTCCTCCCATAAATTCACTGGGTGTGCGCACATCTACTATTGTGCCTTTTTTTTCTTTGATAATTTCTTTAATGTTCATTTTTCTTTTGTTTTAATTTGAAAATTTTCCTGTCACGCAACTCGTAACACTTTTTAATTGCAATAATAATCCATTCTTCTCGGTTGCTTCTGGATAGCCTATGGATAAAAGAATTTTAGTTAATTGTTCTCTGTTTACAGTTTCATCGTGATTCACTGAAACATTATTTGTTTTCAAATCAACTTCTACTTTTTCAACTCCAGTAATGGCAGTTAGTTTTTTAGTTATAGTGTTTACACAACCACCGCAACCTAAATTCGCTATTGTTATTTCTTCTGTTTTCATTTTATTGCGTTTTAGTTTTTTCTTTTTGAAACATATTGAATAATAAACCGCCCATCACGGCTCCATACAATGTGCTGTTCAATGGCTTTGAAGTAATCGCACAAGTTCCGCTTGCACAACCCACAAAGTGGTAGTAAAGATAACCGCCAATCGCTCCTGCAATTATACCGATGATAGTGAGTTTATGTTTAATTAAAAAATTCATTCTTATTTATTTTAACTGCACAAAATTACTTCCTTCAATTATCGTGTACAGTAACTTATGTTACATAACAAAAAATAATTCCGATTCTTAAGCATAGAAGCCATGTTCTTTCTTCTGCCCAAGTTTTGTTTCATTCGTACAGGCATTCCATAACTGGTATCCTCCCGATAAATTAAGTATCTTATTAAATCCATTCTGCACAAGTATCCGTTGTGCCAAATACCCTCTTAATCCAGCCTGACAATAGATATAGATATTTTTATTTTTATCAAGCTCTACCATTCTTTCTCTCAAGTTATCAATCGGAATATTAATTGCTGAAGAAATAGAACCAAGT
>CAIQBY010000064.1 GCA_903870175.1 uncultured Bacteroidota bacterium | reverse complement strand
TGAAATCACTACCAATCTTCCTCCAGGCTTCAACACTTCTAAACTTTGTAAAAGCAATTCCTGCAAAGCATCCAACTCCTTATTGACTTCAATTCGTAATGCCTGAAATACCTGTGCATGATATTGATTCTCTCTTCCTCGCTTCACACATTTCTCAATGGCTGCTTTTAAATCATTCACTGTATTTATTTTTTTTTCTTTCTTTGAATGAAATATTACATTGGCTAATCTTCCTGCATTATCAACCTCTCCATACACTTTAAAAATCCGTTTCAAATCCTCTTCACTGTATGTATTGATAATATCTGCAGCCGTTTGTTTGATATTTCTATCCATTCGCATATCCAGTTTTGCATCAAAGCGAATAGAGAACCCTCTTCCTGCTTCATCAAATTGATGTGAGGAAACTCCTAAATCAGCAAGCAAACCGTCAATTGGTAATGCGTCATACATTTTGAGGAAATTCTTGAGATACTTGAAGTTTTGTTTTATTAGAACAAATCGTTCATCTTCAATTTTATTTTTCAAAGCATCATCATCCTGATCAAAAGCATATAATTTACCGGTTGTTAAATGCTTTAATATTTCTCTTGAATGACCTCCGCCTCCAAATGTTACGTCAACATAAATTCCTTTTGGATTTATATTTAAGCCTTCTATACACTCTTTTAAAAGAACAGGGTTATGGTACTCCATCTTAGCTTAGTTGTTATCAGGAGTTATACCGCCCATTACATCTTCAGCTAATTTTTCAAAATCAGTAGTACCACTATTAATAAATTTCTCGTATGATTTTTTGTCCCAGATTTCTATTCGGTCACCGGCAGCTGCCATCACAATATCCTTGGTGATTTTAGCAAAAGTCATCAGGTCTTTTGATATCAAATAACGACCATTTGCGTCCAGTGCAACTTCCATTACACCATAGTTGAACAAGCGAATAAACTCCACATTCTTTTTATTAAACTTATTCAACTTGTTTACTGTTTTGGAGGTTTCGTTCCAGGTGGACATTGGAAATAATTCCAGCGATTTGCTGAAAATGCTGCGCTTAATCACAAATCCTTCGGTAAGTTCTTTGGCGAGTTGCTTTTTAAATGCAACAGGAAGCATTACACGCCCTTTCGCATCTGCACTACATTGATATACTCCAAATAAACTATCCATTACTTTTTATTAAGCGGTGTAAAAATAAATATAATTATCCCACTTTTTACCACTTTCTACCACTTTGTTGAAAACTTTATCCTGAAAGAAGTTTTAGTACCTGAATAAAATTTCGACAAAACATAATACCAGTATAGAAATAGTATGTTTTTCGAAGCGGTTTTTTCCAGTGGGAGAAAAATGCGGGAATGTTCATTTGTTGGAATGAATTACCCCGAGGCAGAGCCTCGAGGTATCAGTTAAAGGATTTTTTTAATTCCGAGGCAGAGCCTCGGGGTATTAACCGACAACCTAATAAAAAATTGAATTTGAAGAAGAAAAGGAAAGCAAAACAATATTTTTTAATTTCGCAGTCGCTAAAGAAATCTTTGAATAAGAGAAATAATAAGAGTTTCAGAAATAAAATATGTTTAAAGAATTATCTTTTATAATTAATACCGATTGCTCAACCATTAACATTGATGCACTAAACGAATGCTATGGTACCGTATGCGTATTGGATTCCAATAGTGAATTTAATGACAGGAAGCATTTGCGATATTCTAAACTCATTGCTATTAGTGCTACACAGGAGTTGATATTAACTGATGTCGAAGACAGTTTTTCGAGATTACGGAAATTTTATGATGAACGTAAAGGCTGGTTATTTGGATATTTTACTTATGATTTCAAAAATAAAATAGAACAGCTTAAGTCAGATAATGATGATGGACTTGGCTTTCCAGAATTATGTTTCTTTTCTCCTAAAGTAGTTTTGCAAATTATTGAAAACGATGTTACAGTTTTTTATGATGAAGATTTTATTTCTCAATCAGAGGCTGAGGCAATTTATAAAATGGCCTTTTCTGATCAGAAAGAAAATGTCCAGGAAAATATTTCAAAGATTTCTATTGAGTCAAAGATTACAAAAGATGAATATATTGCTGCTGTGAATCAATTAAAACAACATATTAGCAGAGGAGATAGTTACGAAATAAATTTTTGTCAGGAATTTTTTGCTGAAAATACTACAATAAATACTGTTGCTATTTATGAAAAATTAAATGCAATATCCCGTGCTCCTTTTTCTGCTTATTGTAAATTCAATAATCATTTTTTAATGTGTGCGAGCCCAGAACGATTTCTACAAAAACGTGGCAACAGGTTAATTTCGCAGCCAATTAAAGGAACTATAAAACGGTCTTTAGATATAGAGGAGGACGAACTTCTTAAATTAAAATTGAAAAATGATGAGAAGGAACGAAGTGAAAATGTGATGATTGTTGATTTGGTACGTAATGATTTGTCGCGAGTGGCGAAGCGGAAAAGCGTAAATGTGGATGAGCTTTTTGGCATTTATAGTTTTAAGCAAGTGCATCAAATGATTTCTACAATTAGTTGTGAGGTGAAAGAAAATTGTGATTTTGCCGAAATTATTAAAAGTACTTTTCCGATGGGATCGATGACTGGTGCACCAAAAGTGAGTTCGATGAAACTTATTGAACAATACGAAAGTACCAAGAGGGGTTTGTATTCGGGAGCTGTTGGTTATATTAATCCAGAAGGCGATTTTGATTTTAATGTGGTTATAAGAAGTATTTTATATAATGCCGAAAACAAGTATTTATCTTTTATGGTAGGCAGTGCGATTACAGATAAAGCGGATGCGGAAAAGGAATATGAGGAATGTTTGCTGAAGGCAAAGGCAATGTTTGAAGTGCTTGGCAAATTGTAGTTTTCTTTTTTTTCGCTGAAAAAAAATCCTGCTCAATGTTTATTGCTGCAGGTATTTTTGTTTTTTAACTTTATAATGCGGAACATTTTCCTCTATATTTCTTCTTTTCTCTTGAATAAAAATTCAAAAACCAGAAAAAGCACCCCAAATTCTCGACCTCGGAAATGATTTCCGTGATTACGGAAATGATTTCCGAGGGTTCGAAACAGATTTTCGAGGTTACGGAAACAACTTCCGAGGTCTCGGAAACCATTTCCGAGGTCTCGGAAATCATTTCCGAGGTTACGGAAATCAATTCCGAGGTTACGGAAATCAGTTCCGAGATTACGGAAATCATTTCCGTAATCAAGAATTTCGGTCGCCTAAGCGGGTTTTTTTGGCTAATAACCTGCCGTTTTTACTTAATTCTCCAAAATGTTCCTTTTAAGGCGATTTAATACATTATAATATAAGGTATAGTGTTTTTTAATATTAATACGGTTTTGGTGTTGAAGCTGATTAAAATAGGTTTTAGGAGGGAGGAAGGTAATTGTGTATTATTCAGGATAAAATTGCTCAAGCCAAAGAAGAGCACTTTCGACATCATTAAAGAGTCGGGTAGGACGAACCGGTTTATTGATATTGAGATAAAAATTGCCGACAATTTTGAACGCCACACCATTGCCGACTAAAGCATCTGCAACTGTTAAAGTATGTTTTGCAACAAGAGCTGTAGCTTCTTTGCTGAAAGAGTTGAAATTGGAATAAATAGCAAGTAAAGGATATTTATTTTTTTTGCTCACGTGTTTTATACATTCCAAAATTCTTTTTGAGTCTTCCAATTCACATTCGAAATTATCTTTAATTTGAATTTGCACTATGTTATCTTTCCGCAGAAAAACAGCGTAATATTCGAATTCTAATATTTCAGATTTCGCGAGTTCAGAAAATAAAGGAAATTTTGTTTCCATTGGAATTGAGTATTAATTTGGTGATGGTAAAAATAGATGTTCAAATGTAATGATAAAATTATATCAACCGGTTAATTAATATCAATTTCGAAATATATATGGAATTTAAAATAGTGCTGATAACAACTATCCGAATTAATGCGAATTAAATTGTTTGAGCCATTCAACAGCATTTTCAACATTGTTGAAAAGTCTGGTAGGTCTGTTCGGCTGATTTATTTTAATATATAAATTGCCAAGTAAATTAAATATTACATTATATCCTACTAAGCCATCTGCCAGAGTAGAAGAGCTATTTGCGACAAACTCCTTTGCTTCTTTAGTAAAAGAATTGTTGTGACCATATATTGACAGGAGAGGATATTTTTTGTTGTTGCTTAACTGGATTATACATTCCAGCATCTTTTGGGAATCGGCTAATTTACAATCAAAGTTATCTTTCATCTGAATCTGAATAATATCATCATCACGAAGAAAAACTGCGTATTTGTCAAATAACATTATCCCTGATTTTGCTCTTTCTGAAAATAGTGGGAAATTTTGGGACATAGTTCAATAATAAAATTATTGGGGTTTTTACAAAGTTGGTAAATTAATAGAAACAAAATGCAACTATTTTTTTGTCTTTTGATACATTTTCCAGTAAAACAGCTTCTTTTTTCAATTATGATTTCAGTTCATTAAGTTCTATAAAAAAAATAATTGCATGGAAACGTTGGAAATTAAAAATGTTTCCATAGTTTTGCACCCCGAAATAAAAAAATTCATACAAAATGGAAATAAAAGAAAGAATATTATTTGGTGCTCAGGATCTGTTTTTTAAGTATGGAATTAAGAGTATTACAATGGATGATATTGCAAAACATCTTGCAGTATCTAAAAAAACCATTTATCACTTTTTTGCAGACAAAAATGAATTGGTGGAAACACTTCTTTCAGAAAGTTTGAAAAAAGATGAGAATGAGTTACGACAAATACAAAAAGATTCGGAAAATGTAATAGAGGAAGTATTGAATTTGATGAAACACATGGGCAATATGTTTTCAAAGGTTCATCCTAATATATTTTATGATTTGCAAAAATATCATCCGGGTGCCTGGAAACAGTTTATAGTATTTAAAGAAAACTGTATGGCGAAAATGGTTGAGGACTCAATTGAAAGAGGGATAAAGGAAGGTTATGTCAGAACAGACTTGAATGCTAAAATACTTGCCAAACTTAGAATTGAACAAGTACAAATGGGTTTTAATCCTGATATATTCCCTCCTGATAAATTTAGAATATTAGATGTGCAGGTAACTTTACTTGACCATTTTTTGTTAGGGATATGTAATATTAAAGGACATAAACTCTTCAATAAATATAAAGAGGTAATGGAAGATGAGTAAAATTTAATTTGAAAATAAATCAATTTGAAGATTTGAAAAATCGAACTAATAAAATAGTAATTAAAAGAATGAAGAAAATAATAATAGGAATAGGATTAGGAATAGCAGTAGTTAATTGTTTTGGGCAAACAAAAAACAACTTTTCTTTTTCGGTGAAGCAGGCAGTTGAATTTGCAATGCAAAACCAAAATGATATTAAAAATGCTGCTATCACTGAAGAATTAGCTCGTAAAAGAGTATCGGAAACTATAGGAACAGGTTTGCCTCAAATTAATTCAAGTTTTGATGTAAAAGATTTTATAGAAATTCCAACTCAGGTATTTCCTGCCGAGGCTTTTGGAGGTCCTCCCGGAGTGCTTGCTGCGGTAAAATTTGGTTTGCAATATCAGGCAACTGCAGGGTTTGATGCCAGTCAATTACTTTTCAGTTCTGATTATATTATTGGATTAAAAGGCTCGAAAGTTTATGTTAGCCTTTCAACAAAAAATGTTCAGCGTACTAAAATTGAAACGGCTGCAACGGTAAGTAAAGCCTATTATATGGTACTTGTAAGTACCGAACGATTGAAGCTGATGGATGCAAATATTGCAAGAGTTAAAAAAACGATGGATGATACAAAAGCTTTGATGGATAATGGTTTTGTAGAAAAAATAGATTTTGACAGAATAACAGTTACCTATAATAATTTGATAGTAGAACAGGAAAAAATAAATAGATTATTAAAGGTAGGTACTTATCTTTTGAAATATCAAATGGGAATGGATGTGAATGCTGACTTATCTTTGACAGATAAGCTGGACGATGTAAAAGTTGACATCGGAGTTTTAGCTCAACCTGATAAATTTGATTATTCAAAACGAATTGAATACGGAATTATGGAAACTCAATTCAAATTGGCTAAGATTGATTTAAAGCGTCAAAATTTAGCTTTCCTTCCATTTGCTTATGCTTATGGTAATTTGAGTGGTAATGCATTTCGAAATGATTTTAATGTTTTTGATACCTACAGACCTTGGTATCCAACAGCATTAATTGGTGCTACTATTAAGATGCCTATATTTTCAGGGTTTCAGCACGGTGTGAAAGTACAAGAGGCAAAACTTAATGTTCAGCAGGCAGAAAACAATATGGATTTTATTAAAAAATCAATTGATTTGGATTTAGCTTCTTCCATCGCTAACCTTACTAATGCAGCTTCTTCGCTCGAAAATCAAAAGAAAAATATCAAGCTTGCCGAAGATGTGGTGAACGTAGCGAAAAAGAAATACGATCAGGGAATCGGGTCCAATCTTGAATTAGTAACTGCCGAGACGGCACTTCAGGAAACGCAAACAAACTATTACAATGCTTTATATGATGCTATAATTGCAAAGATAGATTTTGATAAAGCAAATGGCAACTTGAAATAATAAGTATTAAGAAACAGAATTTAAAAAACATATAACAAATCAACATTAAAAATAAATATGAAAAAAGGAATAATAATAATAGGTGCTCTTTCAATGTTTGTAGCTTGTTCGAAGCCTGTAGATAAAAGCTCGGAACTGGATGCTTTGAAAAAAGAAGAGGCGGAAATCAAATCCAAGATTTCAGTTTTGGAGGCAAGTATGAATAAAACAGATTCTTCGCAAACAGGAATTGCAGTATCTGTGGAGACATTAAAAGCAGCAACTTTTAAAAATTATATTGATGTCTTGGGAAGAGTGGATGCAGATGAAAATGTGAATTTAAGTACTGAGATGCCTGGCACTATTACTGAAATAAATGTGAAAGTAGGTGACGAAGTAAAAACAGGTGATGTGCTTGCTGAAACTGATGCTCGTGCTATAAATCAACAGATATCAGACTTACAGACCAATGCTGATTTGGTAAATCAGATTTTTGAGAAACAAAAGAATCTTTGGGACCAAAAAATCGGAACTGAAATTCAATTTCTTCAGGCAAAAACAAATAAAGAAAGTATGGAGAAAAAAATGTCTGCTTTGAAAGAACAATTACGAATGACTAAAATTATTTCTCCTATCAACGGAACTGTGGACGCTGTGGATATTAAATTAGGTCAGATGGTGATGCCTGGATTGGCTTCTATTCGTGTAATTAATTTTTCACATTTGAAAGTGAAAGCTGACATTGCTGAAAGTTATGCTTCTAAAATAAAAAAGGGAAGTGAAGTAATTGTGCGTTTCCCTGATTCAAATGATTCGCTTGTTTCAACAATAAATTATGTATCGCGCGCTATTAACTCAAATACTCGCTCATTTACGGTGGAAGTAATGCTCGATGATAAAAAGGAATATCATCCCAATATGGTTGCCCGATTGAATATCAGCGACTATCAATCAACTTCTCCGGTAATTATAGTGCCGGTAAAAACAATTCAGAAAGATGAAAATAATATGTCATTTGTTTATGTTGCTGAAGGCAAAATTGCGAAGAAACATCTTGTTAATTTAGGTAAACAATATAACGGACAGGCCGAAATAACTTCAGGTTTAAAGGAAGGTGACATGCTTGTTTCGGCGGGTTACGATGTAATAAATGACGGTATTGCGATTGTTTATAAAAAGTAAATATTTTCTGTTCGTCAGAATAAATATCAACAAAATTATAATATGAAAATTAGAGAATTTAAACCTTCAAGCTGGGCGATAGATAATAAAATAAGTATCTATGTATTTACTATTATCCTTTGTTTTGCAGGGATTATGTCGTATAACTCTCTTCCAAAAGAAAGTTTTCCTGACATTGTTGTGCCAACTATTTATGTGAATACGGTTTACTTTGGAAACTCACCGGCTAATATTGAAAACCTTGTTACTAAACCGATTGAGAAGCAATTGAAATCCATTTCGGGAGTAAAAAAACTGAATTCAAATTCGTTGCAGGATGTATCCGTGATTATGGTTGAGTTTAATACGGATGTAAATGTTGCGGTAGCAAAACAAAAGGTGAAAGATGCAGTGGATAAAGCTGCAACTGATTTGCCAAAAGATTTAACTGCGGAACCAAACGTGCTGGAAGTGGCATTTTCCGACCTGCCGATTATGTATGTAAATCTTGCCGGAAGCATTGATTTGAACAAGCTGAAGAAGTATGGCGATGCGTTGAAAGATAAGATAGAATCAATGAAACAGATTTCGAAAGTGGTGATGGTTGGTGATTTGGAGCGCGAAATACAAGTGAATGTGGATATGTATAAACTGCAGGCTGCTACATTGACTTTAGGTGATATTCAACGTGCCATCGGCTCTGAAAATCTGAACATGTCGGGCGGATTAGTTCCGATGGATGGCATGAAAAGAAACCTTACTGTGAAAGCGGAATTTAAAACTGTAGAAGAAATAAAAAACCTTGTGATTAATTCTCCTACTGGCGCAAAGCTTTATTTAAAGGACCTTGCAGAAGTAGTTGATGGAACTCACGAGCAGGAAAGTTATGCACGACTTGCAGGAAAAAATGTTATTACATTGAATATTGTAAAACGTTCAGGAGAAAATCTTATTGAAGCATCTGACAAAATCAATGAAACAATAAAACAAATGCAAGAATCAAAGGAGCTGCCTTCGAATCTTACTGTTACTATAACAGGTGATCAATCTGAAAAAACAAGAAGCACTCTTCATGATTTAATTAATACAATTATTATTGGATTTATACTCGTAACGCTTATTCTGATGTTTTTTATGGGAGTAAACAATGCACTCTTCGTAGCTGCATCGGTTCCGCTGTCAATGTTTCTGGCATTTCTGGTTTTCCCTGCTTATGGATTTACATTAAATATGATTGTTCTGTTTGCATTCCTTCTTGCACTCGGAATAGTGGTGGATGATGCAATTGTAGTGATTGAGAATACACACCGGCTTTTCGAAAATGGGAAACGGGATATAAAAACAGCTGCCAAGATGGCTGCCGGAGAAGTATTTCTTCCGGTATTAAGCGGAACTCTTACAACTCTTGCTCCCTTTATTCCACTTGCTTTCTGGAGTGGAATCATCGGTAAGTTCATGTTCTTTTTACCTATTACTTTAATCACCACATTACTTGCTTCTCTGGTTATTGCATACATTATCAATCCTGTATTTGCAGTTGATTTTATGAGAACGCATGACGATGAAAAACGGAATTACGGAAGCATAAACAGGAAGGCAATTATTCGTATTGTCTTATTTGTTTTGATTGCTGCAATATCGCATTTGATGGGACATCCGGCGTTTGGGAATTTACTTTTATTCTTTGTGGCTTTTATGTTACTTCATCGTTTCTGGTTGCATAAAGTTATTGAGAAATTTCAGGAAAAAACCTGGCCCGCATTCAAAGATAGATATACACGTTTTTTGTTACGCTTTCTGAAACGCCCTTGGCTGGCACTTTGGGCAACATTCGCGTTGTTTGTTTTTGCTATCGGGCTTTTCATTGTTAGAAGTCCTAAAGTGGTTTTCTTCCCTGAAGGAGATCCCAACTTTGTTTATGTATATGTGAAACTGCCTGTTGGTACAGATCCTGCCAAAACAAATGCAGTGATGCTGCAGGTGGAACAAAAAGTAAATTCAGTGCTGGGCGATACAAACAAACTTGTAAAATCAATAATTACCAATGTAACCAAACAGACTACTGACCCGCAAGACCAGGACCAGAACGATTATCCGAACAGAGGGAAGATTGCAATTTCATTTGTTGACTTCTCGGAAAGAGATGGAAAGAATACGACGGATTATTTAATCAAGTTGCAGCATCTTCGCTGGAATATACCGGGAGCTGATATTACTGTGAGCAAAGAGCAGGCAGGTCCGCCGGTTTCGAAACCTATCAACATTGAAATTCGCGGAGATAAATTTGAAGACCTGGTGAATAATTCTATCCGGTTGAAACAATTTCTTGATGCACAGAATATTCCGGGTGTGGATAATCTGAAGTCGGACTTTGAAAGTAATAAACCTGAAATCACTTTCAATATTGACAGAGAGCGTGCCAACAGAGAAGGAATATCAACTTATACTATTGCTGCAGAGATTAGAAATGCAGTTTTTGGAATTGATAAACCATCGAAGTTCCGTGATGCAAATGATGAATATCCGATTCAGATACGTTATCAACTTGACCAGCGAAATAATATTGAAGCGCTTCGAAATTTGAAAATAACGTTTCGCGATATGAACATGGGCGGGGTTTTAAGAAGCGTTCCTCTTTCAGCTTTCTGCGATATTGAATATAGCAATACGTATGGCGGCATCAAACGAAAGATGCAGAAAAGAGTTATTACATTATCTTCTGATGCTTCAGCGGGATATAACAAAAATGAAGTAGCTGCAGCGGTTCAGAAGGCAATGAAAGGATATGTAAAATCAGGAAACGTGGAAATTGCAATGACAGGGGCAACAGAAGAACAAGCAGAAACACAAGCGTTTCTCGGCAGAGCAATGATGATTTCTTTAGGCTTAATATTATTGATTCTGGTTACACAATTTAATTCGATAGGTAAACCATTTATTATTCTTACCGAAATATTCTTCAGTATTATTGGAGTTTTATTAGGTACAGCCATCTTCAAGATGGATATGAGCAGTGTAATGACAGGTATCGGAATAGTAGCATTGGCGGGCATTGTGGTGCGTAACGGTATTTTGTTAATTGAGTTTGCCGAACTGGCGCGGTCTGAAGGAATGAGCTTATGGGATGCAATAATTGAAGCGGGACGAACACGTATAACACCTGTAATATTAACTGCTACAGCTGCAATACTCGGATTGATTCCGCTGGCTGTAGGGTTGAACATTGACTTCGAAACCTTGCTGACACATGGGAATCCGCATATTTATTTCGGCGGAGACAACGTTGCTTTCTGGGGACCGTTATCATGGACCATGATTTTCGGATTGGGTTTCTCCACCTTCCTTACTTTATTATTGGTACCTGCCATGTATTTAATTGCAGAGAGATTGAAACGCAAATCAGTAATTGTTTTAAAGCATTTCGATTTACCTGCTGCAACAATGTACATTCCGTTCTTCGTATGGATATTGAGATTTATTTTATATATCAAAGGAATAAAATTAGAGTACGGCGATTTAGATGCATAATCAATGATGAAGTATTTACTTAAACTGGAAGAAACAGCGATGTTTTTATTTGCAATCTTTTTATTCAATCACCTAAATTATAACTTGTGGTGGTTTCCCGCATTGCTTTTTCTTCCCGACTTAAGCATGCTTGGGTACCTTGTAAACACTGAAATAGGAGCACATTTATATAATTTTGTCCATCTCAAAGCAGTGGCAATTATAATATATGTTATTGGAATATATATAATGAATCCTGCACTGCAACTCATCGGTATTATACTGTTCGCACATTCTTCGATGGACAGAATAATGGGATACGGATTAAAATATCCAGATAGTTTCAATAACACACATCTCGGAATCATTGGCAAAGCCAAGTAAGTAATTATAATTACCACATAACCGATTATTAGAGTTACTTTTGCAAAAGTTCTTTTTAAGGATGTAGTAAATATGATAACTTATTTTACAGGAGTAAACCATCATTTTTCGAGAGAACAACCTTTAACAGTAACCTGTTAGAGGTTTGTCGTTTCCTGTTGACAATTTATGATAAACCTATAGAGGTTTACGGATTCCTGTCATCCTTTTACGGTAAACTGTTGTAAGTTTTACGCAAACCTCTAACAGTTTATCGTAAACTATCAACCTTATGCAATAAACTTTTAAAGGGAAAGAAAAGAGATTTATACCAATGAGAAACACTGGCATTTGCTAAACGTTTGTACAGATAATAATGAATTACCCCGAGGCAGAGCCTCGAGGTATCAGTTAAAGGATTTTTTTAATTCCGAGGCAGAGCCTCGGGGTATTAACCGACAACCTAATAAACCTAACTATCAATAAGAAATGTACCTATCCCTAAGATTATTTTAAATTGGGCTAAAGCCCACTAATACTAATGTTCCAATAACCCTAGCCTTAAGGCTAGGGTTACTATCAAATAACACCAAAATTGGCTTTAGCCCTGATATCCAGAAGTAATTAAAATAATCTTAGGGATAGGTGTAATAAGAAATAACACAAACAACTATGGCAGCAAAAATAATTACTGATTTCTCCAATTTCACTGAACCTGATTTTTATAAAGCATCAATGCGTGTCTATAAAACATTAAAGATTAATGCTGCCTTTTTTACTGATTTGCCTGTAAAGATGAATATCTTGCTACCATTGATTGTTAAATTTGATAATGCAAGAACTAATTTAGTATATCATGGAAAAGGTGCAGATGTGAAAGATGCCAGAAAGAAAGTTGAGAAAATACTTAGAAAAAATGGTAACTGGTTAAATATATTTGCAGATGGCGATGAAACTTTATTAAATAAGACAGGGTATCCTTTTCAGGGTGGTTTTAAAGCTCAAGGTCAGTTGGAAGAAACAGTTTTAGAAATAAGGGCGCTGAAGCAAAAAGGAAGGGTTTCGTATTCCATTTCTAAAATACAATTGCAGGGAATTCGCTATGGTATTATGTACACTCTGACCACTAATGAAGATAATAATCCGGCACATTGGAACTTCCATTACTGCGCAGGAAGAAAAGGAATAATTTCTGAACTTATCAGCAAAGAAAAACACAAATTCGTTTCTTTCGGAATGGGATCTGAGGGAAAACTTACCTATAGTAATCCTATAGAAATGTCTCCTCAATAAAAAATAACCGCTTACATATATACAGGGCAAACTCTTTTCTTTGCCACAAAAGGAACTATTTTTCTGAAGATATATATCACAGAAATTTCGAAACCTCCGCGATAATTTGTGGCGGCAATAAGTTTTGAAGTATTCACATCATAGCTCACACCTACATTAAAATTGCGGTAATCCACATTGCCGGCAATAATAAAAGCATCTTTAAAACGATAAAGTCCGCCAAGCGAAACCGCTGTTGTCATGCCATCCACAGGAGTTAAAAAATATTTGGCAAAGCCGCCTGCAACTGTTTCATCGTATTTTCCCTGATGCGAATACAGGCAGGTTGGCACAATATCCAGCTTTTCCGATACAGGAAATTCGACTATGCCGCTCACAGTAGTTTTTATATCCAGCCTGCTGCCGCTATTGCCAAAGAATAATTCTTTCGGCCTTGTTAAATGCAATGCAGATACACCGATATTGGCAAACAATCTTTTGTTCTTTCTATAAAGATAAGCAATTCCGGCACCAGCATCAAAGTATGTTATTCTATAGTTTGTAAAATTCTCGCCGCTCGGCAATGCAGGATTATAGCTATCTCCGTCATACTGACTATCGAAAGTTAGAGCAGAAGGATTAAAAACTTTTGTAGTTACTCCCGGCTGAACGCCAACAGATATAAAGTGTGTAGAGTCTCTGTTTAATTTCCTGATGAATGATGCCGATGCATAAACATTGGTAGTGCTTAATTTGGAATCTCCCGATTTGTCAGTGTTTGCAATCAATCCAAGAGCAATGGTTCCTCCCAGAAAAGATTTTTTCAAACGAGTATCAGTTGAAAGAGAATAAGTCCGATAAGGCACAGGCACAGAAGCCCATTGACTTCTTTGATTCCCGACAAATCTCCAATCACCATCAAATAAGCCTGTTTGGGCTGGGTTTAAGTTTTGCGGAGATGCATTAAACTGAGAAAAATGAATGTCCTGAGCGGATATATTGCCTCCTGCATCTCTCCAAAAGAGAGAAGAAAAACAGGCAAATAATAGTAGCAGTACTTTTTTCATTTATTAGTTTTACCTTATCAAAGTCACATTCCCCTTCTTCTTCATCTCATCTCCATTATAACATTTAGCTGTCAAATACCATGCAAAAACATCAGGGTTTGCAAGCTCACCCTTATAAATTCCATCCCATCCGGTATGAATATCATTGGTTTCAAAAACCATTTCTCCCCAACGATTATATACCGCAAAATAAATTTCGGAAACACTATTGCTTCTCACATACAATATATCATTTTTCCCATCGCCATTCGGCGTAAAGGTATTCGGCACAAACACATCATCAGGATTACATTTCATGGAGATAACATAAATGGTTACAAAAGCTTTTTTCGGACAGCCCGAGGAATCAGTGATAGTAACAGTATAAGTAGTTGTAACCGTTGGCGAAGCAGTCGGGTTAAACGAATTCGAATTGCTCAATCCTGTGGCAGGACTCCATTGCACAGTTAATGTTGTGTCAGTTATTGCGTGTATTATTGTCGATTGTCCCTGACTTATAGTATCCTTATTAGTGGTGGCAGTAAGCGGAAAACTGCTTGGTGTATACACATGAACAGTTGTAGTAAGCATTTGCGAACAGGTATCGTGATGCGCAGTAGCGTAAGTTACCAATACACTATAAGTTGTAGTTACCGCAGGATTTGCAATAGGGTTGGAAATAGTTGTGCTGCTCAAACCTGCCACAGGCGACCAGACATAGGTAATTCCGCCTGATGCCGAAAGTTGTGTGCTGTTTCCAATGCACACACTTGTAGAAGGATTTATACTTACTCCCGATAAATTATCGAAATCAACAATCGTTGTATCCTTGCATCCATAAGCATTTGAAGCAATCAATGTAACGCTGTAATTTCCGGATGTAGCATATATATGTGTTGGATTTTGAACCAATGAAACAGGAGTGCCATCCCCGAAATTCCATTGCCATGAAGCAGGAGCAACATAAGAAGAATCCCTGAAGATTACTGTATTGGTACATGGAGTATTTACCAAATTAAAATCGCTTGTGATATTTGGATAAACTACAATGTTATGTATGGCAGTATCTGTTGAAGAACAGGTACCGTTATTCACAATTAAAGTTACCGGATAAGTTCCTGGAGTTGTAAAAACATGTGTCGGATTAAATATAGTTGAAGTAGTATCACCATTACCAAAATTCCATAAATAATTTCCCCAGGAAGAACTTTGATTATGAAATGTAACTGAATAAGGAGCGCAGCCTTTTAAGCTATCCGCGCTGAATGCAGCAGCAACTGGCGGAATTTGGAAATCAAATTTGAATGTTCCGTTATTGCAATTCGAGGAGAAGTTAATACCTGTAGCCGCAGTATAATTGGGGTCAGTATAAGGCCAACAGCCTGGTTTCACAGGGAAATCGTCATGAGACCCGCACCCTGCACATACCGATTGATATACTATTCCCTTCCTGTCAAACCTGCTTGTGCCGCCATCCACGTGTTCTCTGCTCTGCGAACCTCCAAAATAAGTAGCATAATTTAACGACGCAGCATTAGTGGTAAGAACAAATAAATAAAAATTATAACCGTCCGGATCTGTCGGCTGAATGGCATTTGCTGTCAATGGCATGTTAAAAGTAGGAACACTTGAAATAATATTTCCTCCCCATCCTGTCATGTAAATGTTTCCACAGTCATCCACTAAAAAAGCAGCAGGCGATATATTCGGCATCCCGTTTCCATTCCCGAAAACAGTTGAAAACACAAGGGTACTCAAGGTACTGTTCATTTTTGTAATGAACTGCCCGCTGTTTGGATTACTGTAAACACCAGCGGTTACAGGCATTGCGCCTTCCGATTGCCCTACAACATATACATTTGAATTCTGATCAAGCTGAACAAAATATGTCTGGTCATAACTCGAAGTCCCCCAATAAGTAGAACAAAGAATAGTTGTTCCGTCATTCTTTATTTTGGTAATGTACCCATCAGCCTTTCCACCGCAGTAATTAGGTTTAAGAACACCCGGACTGGCAGGGAAATCAATACTTCTTGTCCCGCCTGTTACGTATACATTAAGTGAATCGTCAAGTGCCAAAGCATATCCGGCATCATTATCACTGCCTCCAAGATAAGTACTCCAAATTAATTGTGATAAAGAACTATTCATTTTAAATACCACAGCATCCTGTTTCCCTCCAAGTGTATGGTCAAAACCGTTTACAATAGGGAAATCAGCAGAACGTGTAGAACTGGCAATATATACATTACCGGAGGCATCAACATTTATTTCGCCCCTATACTGGTCGCCATAATTATATTGTAACGAATCCAAAGGATATTCATAAACGCCCCATGCCGGAATATAAACCGTATCATTATTATTATTTACTCCATCATTGCCGCTTCCGCCAATATATGTTGAAGCCAATAACGAGGAGCCTGCCGAATTAAATTTAGCAATATATATATCAGTTCCTCCACTGAATTTTGTTCCGTTTGCCACAAAACTTAAATAAGTTCCTCCATTAAAAGTACGGTCGAAGGCAGTAGAAGTAGTTGGAAAGTCAGTAGAACCGGTAGCTCCATACAGCAACAAATTATTTTGTCCGTCAACAATAAGGCTGGTAACTATTTCTGTACCTGTGGCACCTCCCAGATAAGTTGAATAAATTAAAGCAGTGCCGGCTGAGTCATATTTTGTAATCACCACATCCGTTCTTCCCTGTTGTACTACACCATTATAAAGTGTATCGTATGCACCAAGAGTAGTAGGGAATCCCTGCCCGAAGCAAGTTCCGCCTGAATATAAATTCCCGCGTGAATCGTATGTTGCCGTCATTCCAAAGTTATCAGCTGTAGAACCGGAGGAGCAGGCCATCACAAGAACAGGGTCAATTACCAGTTCGACATTTTTATTATAACCATCAGGGAAATTAAAATTTACAATATTGTTTTCCAAAACAAATTCGCAATTCACTTCAACTTTTTTTCCTTCAATCATTTGATAGGCAACGGGCCGTTGCTCCTGCATTTGATTAACAGAAGTTATAAGTGTCAGTGCTCGCTTGTAAACGTAAATCTTATTAAGTCCTTCATAAAATAATTTAATGTCATTCGCATTTGCGTGAGGAGCAACAATAAAATTATATTTCACACTATTCTCCAGACCATCTATCTGCATATCAATGCCGCGATATAATCCTTTATAATTTACCTCACGATAATTTTTTACGTTGCCAGCCCATTTCTTTTCATCATTCCCAATAAAATAATTACAGTAGTCGTGAGTAATTTGTGTTGATGAAACTTTTGGAAACTTTTCTGCATTCACAAAAGTCATCCTGAAAGCATGAGAACGGATTGGAGAATTCTTCTTGTCTGATTTGTTTTTGTAAACACCAACATGATTTTCACGAAGCGTTTCCTTGTCATAAAAACTATAAGTAAAACAATTTTTTTCGAGAAAAAGAACTCCACCATCCAATTGAGCACGGTAAAGGATTTCGGGAGTCCATTGTTTTTTATTCTCGGTAAATTTTATAGCTGTTTCGGGTTTAGCAGATTTAATACCCTGCGCAACTCCTTTATTAACATAAGAAAAGAAAACAACAAGAATAAGAATATTGAAGTAATATAACTTCATTGTGCAGACATTAACCACATTATAGTTTTAATAACCATCAAAATTAGCGTATTAATTTATATAATGCAAGAAAAGAAGATATTACCATTGCTTTATATACTATTAATTGTTTAACCATTTTACGCCAAAACTTCATGATTTTATCTGTTTGATTTGTTTACTTCAAATTCCCTAACATTATCATTTTTTCGTTAGTTTATTTTTAGCGTTCCGTTTGGGTGATTATATAAAATTAAGATTAAAAGAAAAAATTTGGGCAATTGTGTTAAAAAAAAGACAGACACATAATTTAATGTGTCTGTCTTTTTTATTAGCACCCGTATATGTCTACTTCAAATACTTTAAATCTGCTGGTTTTTACGTTTTTTTAAGTTAATACTATCTTAATACTTTGTACTTAATACTCCTCAAAATTAAATTCCGGCATAAAAATCAATTGTTTCACCATCTTTCAATGTAACAATTGCCTTTTTAAATTGATTTACACGCCCAACAGTTACACCTTGTGTAGTATTACGCGATTTAATTTTACCAATGTAATTTTGAGTGTTTACTGACTCTACAGAAACGCCATAAAGTTTTTCAACAGCATTTTTAATCTGCACTTTATTAGCAGTTTTCTCAACCACAAATCCATAGCGATTCATTTTTTCGCCTTGTGCAGTCATCTTTTCGGTTATAACCGGTTTTACAATTATGCTCATTTTCTTAATTATTTAATAACGTTTCAATTTCCTTCACCGAGCTCTCAACAAGCAACAGGTTATTGGCATTTAAAATATCATAGGTGTTTAAATCCGATGCACAAACTACTTTTGCATTCGTTAAATTTCTTGAAGATAAAAACACATTCTTGTTTGCAGCACCAAGTACCAGCAAAGTCTTTTTATCAGCAAGTTTCAAATTATTTATCAAATCCTGATACTGTTTAGTTTTCGGAGCTTCAAAATTGAAATCCTCCAGCACAGTAATATTACTTGCTTTTGCTTTATAAGTCAAAGCAGAAATACGAGCCAGGCGTTTCAATTTCTTATTCAATTTGAAAGAATAATCTTTCGGACGTGGTCCAAAAATACGACCACCACCTACTTTTGTTCCCGATTTAATAGAACCCGAACGAGCACCTCCGCCTCCTTTTTGTTTCCCTAATTTCTTAGTAGAACCTGATATCTCACCTCTTTCTTTTGATTTATGAGTACCCTGACGTTTGTTAGCCAAATGTTGTTTCACATCCAGATAAATCGCATGGTCATTCGGCTCGATGCCAAAGATTGCATCGTTTAAGCTCACCTTCTTAGAAGTAGCTTTACCGCTTATATTTGTTACTGATACTTCCATTTTATTTTTCAATCGTTACGTATGAACCTTTTGCACCTGCTATCGAACCTTTTACAATTAAAAGATTTTTTTCAGGCATTACTTTTACCACTTCCAAGTTTTGAATCTTCACGCGATCTCCACCCATTCTTCCGCCCATTCTCATTCCTTTGAATACACGCGAAGGCCATGAAGATGCACCTAAAGAACCCGGTGCACGTAATCTGTCATGCTGACCGTGAGTAGTACCACCTACACCACCAAATCCGTGACGTTTTACAACACCTTGAAACCCTTTACCTTTTGAAGTTCCTGCTACATCCACAAAATCGCCTTCAACAAATAAATTCACATCAATAACTCCACCAAGAGTTTGCTCTGTTTCAAAATATTTGAATTCAACAATTTTACGTTTAGGAGTAGTTGATGCTTTAGCAAAATGACCTTTCATTGCAGAAGAAGTATGTTTTTCTTTCTTCTCATCAAAAGCCAATTGTACCGAAGCGTATCCGTCTTTCTCCAAGGTTTTTACTTGCGTTACCACGCAAGGACCAGCTTCGATTATTGTGCATGGTATATATTTACCATTGGCACCGAAAATACTGGTCATTCCTACTTTTTTACCTATTATTCCAGACATTATTACTTATTTATTGATTAACTATTTTCTCTTAAGATGCTTTAATCTCTACTTCAACACCACTTGGCAACTCTAATTTCATTAGAGCATCCACAGTTTTTGAAGTTGAATTGTAAATATCCAACAATCTTTTGTATGAACACAATTGAAACTGCTCACGTGCTTTCTTGTTAACGTGTGGCGAACGTAATACAGTATAAATTTTCTTTTGCGTTGGCAATGGAATTGGTCCACTCACAACAGCACCTGTCATTTTAACTGTTTTTACAATTTTCTCAGCACTCTTGTCAACCAAGTTGAAGTCGTACGATTTTAATTTAATTCTGATTTTTTGACTCATGATTTTTATTTTAAAGAACGATTTATATAGATTAAATTATTGTTTTATTTCTTAATACTTAATACTCTGTACTTAATACTTTCTAAACTTTTTCTGATTTTGCACCTTTTACCTTTGCAATTACTTCTTCCGAAGTATTTTTTGGAGCTTCAGCATAATGCGAAAATTCCATTGTAGAAGTAGCACGACCAGAAGTGATAGTACGCAATGTAGTAACATATCCAAACATTTCTGACAAAGGAACTTTAGCTTTAATTACCTGCGAACCTGCTCTCTGATCCATTCCTTCTATCTGACCTCTTCTTTTATTTAAGTCACCTACCACATCACCCATGTTTTGCTCAGGAGTAAGAACTTCAATTTTCATAATCGGTTCCAATAAAATTGGTTTTGCTTTTGGCAATGCCTCACGGAAAGCTGTACGTGCACAAATCTCAAAAGATAAAGCATCTGAATCGACATTGTGATACGAACCATCCAACAATCTTACTTTTAAAGTATCTACAGGATAACCTGCCAACACTCCATTTACCATTGCAGCTCTGAATCCTTTTTCAACAGCAGGAATAAATTCACGAGGTATATTACCACCTGAAATTTCATTTACAAACTGCAATCCTCCAGCTTTAGTAGTTACATCAAAATCAGCATCAATAGGAGAAATCACAACTTGAATATCAGCAAATTTACCACGACCACCGGTTTGTTTTTTATAAACCTCACGGTGTGATACTTGACCGGTAATAGTTTCTTTATATGCCACTTGTGGTGGTCCTTGATTTACTTCAACTTTAAACTCACGACGCAAACGGTCAACGATGATTTCCAAGTGAAGCTCACCCATTCCGCTAACAATAGTCTGACCGCTATCTTCATCCGTTTTAACACGGAATGTAGGATCTTCTTCAGCCAATTTATTTAATGAAACACCTAATCTATCCAAGTCAGCTTGAGTTTTAGGCTCAATTGCCACTCCGATAACAGGCTCAGGGAAATTCATAGCCTCCAATACAATCGGATGTTTTTCATCACATAATGTATCTCCTGTTTTAATATCTTTAAATCCTACAGCAGCTCCAATGTCTCCTGCTTCGATAAAATCAATCGCATTTTGTTTGTTAGCGTGCATCTGGAAGATACGTGAAATACGTTCTTTATTACCGCTACGGGTATTTAATACATAAGAACCTGCATCCAAACGACCTGAGTATACACGGAAGAAACACAAACGACCAACAAAAGGGTCTGTTGCAATTTTAAATGCTAAAGCCGTGAATGGCTCTTTTACATCAGGCTTACGTGTAACTTCCAAATCAGTATCAGGATTAATTCCGGTGATATGGTCTTTATCCATTGGGCTTGGCATTAATTCCATAACCAAATCCAACATTGTTTGAACTCCTTTATTTTTGAAGGCTGAACCGCAAAGCATTGGTACCACTTTATTAGCAACACAAGCTTGACGCAAAGCGTTTAATACTTCTCTTTCAGTAATTGAATTTGGATCTTCAAAGAATTTCTCCATCAAATGATCATCAAATTCAGCTATTGCTTCCAATAATTTCCCTCTCCATTCTGCTACTTCTTCCAACATATCTTCAGGAATAGGAACTTCTTTAAAAGTCATTCCTTTATCTTCTTCGTTCCAAACAATACCTCTATTGTTAATCAAATCAACAACTCCAATAAAATTTTCTTCCGACCCTAATGGTAATTGTAAAGGTAATGGATTTCCTCCCAATACTTCTTTCACCTGTTTTACAACAGATAAAAAGTCAGCACCCGAACGGTCCATTTTATTAACGAAACCTAAACGGGTAACGTTATAGTTATTTGCAAGTCTCCAGTTAGTTTCTGATTGTGGCTCAACACCGTCAACAGCAGAAAACAAGAAAACCAATCCATCCAATACACGTAACGAACGATTTACCTCAACAGTAAAATCAACGTGTCCCGGAGTATCAATAATATTAATTTTATATTGCTGATCTCTGTATTTCCAAAAACAAGTAGTGGCTGCCGAAGTAATTGTGATACCACGTTCCTGCTCCTGCACCATCCAGTCCATAGTTGCAGCACCATCGTGTACCTCACCTATTTTGTGATTAACTCCTGTATAATATAGAATACGCTCGGTGCAAGTTGTTTTTCCTGCATCAATGTGAGCAGCAATTCCTATATTTCTTGTATATCTTAAATCAGCCATTATCTTTTTTAAATCCTAAACTCTAATCTCTAAATTCTAAACTTTGTTTGTATTTATTTTTTTTCTTTTGAAATAATATTCATAACCACTTTCTTTTCCGAATCGAATTAGAATTAATTCCCAACCTTCGTCTCCCAGATAATTTAGTGCTCTGTCTATTTGTCCATTACCTTGACCTGTAAGTACAGATTCTTTAATAATTTTATACTCAAACTTATCCATTTCCTAAAATCTAAAATGAGAGAATGCCTTATTAGCATCTGCCATTTTATGTACATCTTCTTTCTTTTTGAATGCAGCTCCTTCTTCTTTTGCACCTGCAATTATTTCTCCGGCTAATTTCTGAGCCATTGATTTTTCATTGCGTTTACGTGCATATAATATCATCCATTTAATCCCCATTGAAAGTTTTCTTTCCGGACGGATTTCAGATGGTATCTGAAAAGTTGCACCACCTACTCTACGGCTGCGAACTTCAACTGCTGGAGTAATATTAGTCAATGCTTTTTTGAAAACTTCCAAACCATTAGAATCTGGAGTTCTTTTTTCAACAATCTCCAATGCTTCATAAAAAACATCGTATGATTTATTTTTTTTACCATCATACATCAAATTGTTTACAAAACGTGTAACTAATACATCGTTAAACTTTGGATCCGGTAAAAGGATTCTTTTTTTTGCTCTGCTTTTTCTCATAACGGTTACTAATATCTAATTAAAACTAATTTACGAAATCTATTTCTCAATGATTGTTTTACTTTTATTTATTTTGTTTTTAGGTTTCCAATATATCACGAATCTGTTTAGTAAATTCGTTTTTATTTGTTTATTGGTAACCTATTTTTTCTTTGCCGGTGCTGCTTTTGCTCCTGCTTTTGGTTTTTTAGTTCCGTATTTACTTCTTCTTTGATTTCTTCCATCAACTCCGGAAGTATCCAATGCTCCACGAACAATATGGTAACGAACTCCTGGTAAATCTTTCACTCTTCCACCACGTATCAATACAATACTGTGCTCCTGTAAATTATGCCCTTCTCCTGGTATATAAGCATTCACTTCTTTCTTATTTGTCAAACGAACACGGGCAACTTTACGCATTGCAGAGTTCGGTTTTTTAGGAGTTGTGGTGTAAACACGTGTGCAAACTCCACGTTTTTGAGGGCAAGAATCCAATGCTGCTGACTTACTTTTGTTAGCTGCTTTTAGTCTTCCTTTACGCACTAATTGTGATATTGTAGGCATTTCTTAAAGTTTAATTTTTATTCTTTTTTATTGAAATAATACACTTCCCCATTTTTTTAGGGACGGCAAAAGTAAGAATTTAATTTATATAAACAACATACGGTTGAAAATATTTTTATTTTATTAGCCTTTGAAGCAAATTATAACTCTGTGAAAAATAAAAAATCCTGCTTTTTTTACCAAGCAGGATTTTTATTAAAATTCAGGATTTTCTGATTTAGGATTTAGGATTAACGTTGAGTAACTTCAATCCTAAATCCTTAATCCAAAAATCCTTACTCTATTACTCCTAAAACGCCACAATACAAATAATAATTCCACTCCAGCCGCCCGATTTTTTATCGTCCGAAGTATTTGCATACTTCACAAAGCAGGCAAACCGTTTGCCTGCATCGCTTGGCGTGAAAGCATGACTGAAAATAGCGTGTTTGCTCGAAAAGTGAATATTGCATCCTGTAATATCAGTAGGCAATGGGTCAGCAGCATTCAGTAAAATGCCTTCCACCTACAGTTCATCTGCCAATGGGTCAATATGTGCTTTACCTGCCGAACTTGCCGGACGGGTAATCCATCTAACTATTGCTCCGCCTGTTGAGTACATTTTTGCAAAAGGAATATTGATGATTTTTGCACGTGCACTTTTCGAATTGCTCAATTTTGCAATATGCAAAGTAGAATAATCGGCTGTAATCATCACGCTGCGAGGAATATCGAGATAAATACTTTCCAGCAAATGGGTGATTGTTGATTCACTATTTGCCAAATCGGTGTTCACATCACCTGTGCGGGTACTCGTGCTGCTATGCAGCGTATGCAACTGAATCCAGCCGGTATCAGGGTCGTTTATCAAAATGCCCAATGCTTTCATATTTGCAACACTCACCAATAACCGTGTTTGATTGGCTTGCAGATATGCATATACTGCTATAATATAGGCGTTGAACGGCTCTATTGCGTGTGGAACTACGTTTCTACGTACTCCTGCAAATAGTATTATTATTTGCTCCTTTAGTATTATTATTTTTTTCATTTTTATATATTTTATGTTAATTACTTGTTATTTAACTGTTTATATTGATTCGTTACGTGTACCGAACTTTCCGGTACACATACCAAACTTTCCGGTACCTGTACCGAATTTGTTGGTACGTGTACCAAACATCTCGGTATGTGTACCCAACTTTTCGGTACTTGTACCGGACTTTCTGGTACATCTACCAGAGTTTTCGGTACGTGTACCTAACACTTCCGTACGTGTACCGCATTAGTAAACCGTCTTGTTTTCTGTAAATAAAGCATAAAAAAACCCGTCCGGCTTTGCTGCTGAACGGGCTTTATATATTTTATTGATGCAATAGAAACACCAACATAATTCGGCGGACGAGGCGACGGCACCAAATAACATTTGTTGCCGCACGCTGCCAAAAACTTTGATATGTAAGTGATTAATTGCAATTTATTGGGGGGTTATTTTTCTGCTTATTGATTATTCGTAATGTCCATGACAACTAATAATAATTATTTCTTCGTTTTTTACAGCATACACTAATCTATGCTCGTGATTTATTCTTCTGCTCCAGCTTCCTTTCAAATTTCCTTTCAACGGTTCCGGCTTTCCTTTGCCTTTAAATGGTTCGCGTAAAATTTCCTTTATCAATTCATTTATTTTTTCAAACACCTCCTCGTTTTGTTTACTCCAGTCAATATAATCTTTAAATGCCTGTGGCGAGAACGATACACGCCTCATTTCTTTAATACCGATTGAGAATACACATCAAACTCATCAGCAGTAAAAGTTATAAAATTGGTTTTATTATGTTTTATTTCTTCCAGAGTATTTTTAATTCTCGTTCTCACAGCCTCTTTATTTTCCTTTCGAAGTTGTTTTACAGGCTCATTATCATTCAAATTTATTGTTATTTGTTTGATACCATTTTTCGCCACAATATTTTTCAGGTATTCAAATATTGTTTGATTCAATTCATCAGGGTTCAGTTTTATAATCGTTTCCATCTTGTTTTTTTATTTTGACAAAGGTACTTAAGTTATTCAATAACTATCTTTTTATTAATTGTTGATTTATTATTAAAATTTAATTGCTGTAATATTTTTAATTACCTCTGTTATTGCAGTTTCATCCATAACAGCACTTGTTGCCAATTTTGGTATACCATCTTTATACCACATAAACCAGTATATTGAATTACCATTTATTTTGTCTATAACATATTCTAATGATAAAACTTCACCATCTTCTTCATATAGATAATTTTCCGTTACGCTTCCATTATGTCCTTTTGTAATATCAGTTTTAAACCTTTTATTTTCACAGGTAAAATCCAAGGGTATTCCGTTTTGTTCTATTCTTGCCATATGATAATTATTTATTTCTTATTATAATTTATTTATTTCCGTTTGCGTATTCTCTCAACTCGTCAAGTATTCCAAGACTGTCCATTCCGTTCATACGATTAAACCACGCTTTATCACTTTCTGTAGTATTCATTTTTTCAAAAAGAACCTTACTTGAATTAGCATTATTAATCTCTAATTTAAACTTTTCTTTCAACATTGTAATTAAAAAGTATATTTTATTTTCCCTTGTCATTTTTGTGTTTTTAATTGTTAGTTATTATTAATTGAATTGATAAATACAAAAAACGCCTTGTGTAAATGCACAAAGCGTTTTGGTAAAATATTAAGTATAGTGTTTACTCTTTCAATGCTTGCTCTTGTTTCACCGGTAGGCGGTCGTTGTAAAAGTATTTTCAAGAGCATTTGTTTTTTTTATTTGTGTTGGCAAATATAGTTATAATTGCAATACGCAAGATTTATATAAAAATAGTTTTAATAAAAAAGTCCCGAATCACTTCGGGACTTTAGAATTTAGAATTTAGAATTTAGAATTTGTCAAACTTACCTCATCAGCATAAAACTTCCTTTTTCCACATGTTCATTTCCTATATCATCTGTCAAAGTAACAATATAGAAATACGTTCCTTCTGCAGCTTTTAATCCGGTAACGGTATGCCCATCCCAACCGCCGTTCACTGTAGTCCATTCATACATTTTCAATCCCCAGCGGTCATAAATAAGCGCATCAAGCGCAGTAACACCGGTAACCTTAAAGTTGAATATATCATTTATTCCATCGTCATTAGGCGTAAAT
Source organism: uncultured Bacteroidota bacterium (assembly GCA_903870175.1). Taxonomy (GTDB): domain Bacteria; phylum Bacteroidota; class Bacteroidia; order 2-12-FULL-35-15; family 2-12-FULL-35-15; genus 2-12-FULL-35-15. The sequence goes on along the minus strand of CAIQBY010000064.1, from coordinate 8,001 downwards.
ACGTTAGCCGATGTCAACGAATATGAATCACTGACAATCACTTTTGTCGAAGCCGTATCCCTGCAGGTACCGTTTATTGCCACTAAATATACAGTGTAGGTGCCTGATGTATTATAAATATAACTTGCATCCTGCGTAATACTTGTAGGGCATCCACTGCATAAGTCCCATATATAGGACGTAGCATTGGTACTCGTATTGCTAAACGCTATATCCAAAGGCGCATTGCCGGTAGCCGGATTTGGATTGGTGGTAAATGAAGCCGTAGGGCGAGTAGCACCGGTAATTATTACTGTGTCCGAAACCTGACAGCCTGCCGGATTTGTTACCGTTAAAATATAGGTGCCTGGTGCGCTAATCGTTGGAATAAGAGTAGTTGCTCCCGACAAAATTGTGCCACCTATTGTTGTCCAAAAATAAGTTGCAGCATTGGTAGAAGCACCATTCAGCTGGATTGTTTGTCCGCAGTTAATAACACTGTCTCTGCCAGCATTCGCAACCGGCGCTGCAATAATATTCACTACTTGTGTAGAAGAATTAGGGCAGGAACCTGCGGTAGCATAAGTTATTGTATAACTGCTTGCAATGCTCGACGCAATTGTTATTTCTCCTGTAGCTGAATTAAGCGTTAATCCTACCGGAGTAGAGCTGAATACACCTCCCGAAATACCAGTAATCGTAGGTGTCGGATTACTTCCTCCGAGACAATAAGTTGGTTGCGAGTAGTTGAATCCGGCATCATCAAGCGGAGTAATTGTAATAGTAGTAGTACTTACCGCAGCCGAACAGCCATTGGCAGCAGATATCGAATCCTTGATTACATAAGTTCCCGGAATAGTTGAAGCAAGAATTATTTCACCTGTAGAAGCGTTAACTGTGATGCCGGCAGGCGAAGCACTGAAAATACCGCTTACACCAGCCAATGTAGGAATTGGGTCAGTAGAATTTATACAAAATACCACTTCTGTTCCATAACTAAATGATGCATCAGGCGCCGGAGTGATAGTGAACGGCACTGAGGTTGAGAACGGACAAATACCATTTGTAGTATATGTAATGCTGTAAGCGCCTGGCTGACTTGCGCTCATTGAGATAATTCCTGTAGAAGCGTCTATCACTAAATTAGGAGATGATGCTATAAATGTTCCGCCTGCCAATCCGGTAATTGTCGGTGTTTGATTAGCTGCTGAATTACAGAATGAATTTCCAGAATAACTGAAAGCAGCATTATCATGTGCTGTAATTGTTATCGCACCGGTATCCACTGCTGCAGCGCATCCTCCGGAAGCAGAAATTGTATTGGTAACAATATAATTTCCAGGAGCTGAAATAGCCAAATTCACTTCACCGGTAACATTATTAACCACTAAACCTGCCGGAGCAACAGTAAATATTCCACCACTGCCTGTTCCTATGTATGTAGGCAAAGGGTCAGGGCTGCCTGCCTGACAGAATAAACTTCCTGAATAACCGAAATTGGCATTAAATGAAGTTGTAATGGTTACAGTTGCCGTTGCCGTATCAGGACAAAGACCTGAAGTAAAGTTTGTAATAGTATAAGTACCTGCTGTGCTTGACGCTAAATTTATAGTTCCTGTTGATGAATTAAGCGTTAATCCCACTGGTGAAGATGTAAATGCACCGGATCCTGCGAAAGTTGGCGTTGGGTTCGGTCCTGTTTGACAAAATGTAGAACCCGGGTAAGTGAATGTCGCAACATTTAATGGGTTAATTGTTAATATTAAATTATCGGATGCGGGAGCGCAAATTCCCGCAGGGTCATTTGTAGTTATCGTCAAAGTAACGCTTCCCGCACTTATGTCAGCAGCTGATGGAGTATAAATTGCCGAGGCAGAAGAAACATTATTAAAATTCCCGGTTCCACTTGTTGTCCAGTTTAACGATGATGCAGCACCTCCAATTACTGCGGATAATGCATACGTATTTCCCGAACAGATTGCAGCATCCGCTCCTGCATTTGCAGTAGCAGGTGGATTAAATGTTAATGTCATTGCATCCGAAACCGAAGGGCATGGGCCGGCAGGATCATTGGTTGTAAGAGTAAGTGTTACACTTCCTGCATTGATATCAGCTGCTGAAGGAGTATATATGGCATTAACAAGATTAATATTGTTGAAACTGCCTGTTCCGCTCGTAGTCCATATAGCTGAAGTTGCACCTCCTCCTATAATACCTGATAATGCATAAGTACTGCTTCCGCAAATTACCGCATCAGCACCTGCATTTACTGTAGCAGCAGGTAAAATTGTCAACTGCAAGGCATCGTTGGCTGATGGACAAGCACCTGCAGGATCGTCTGTATTTATTGTCAACGTAACAGATCCACCTGCAATATCCGCTGCAGAAGGCGTGTAAGTTGCATTTGCTATACTTGGATTGTTAAATGTTCCAGTTCCGCTCGTAATCCATATCAATGAACTTGCACTTCCTCCTATTGTTCCTGATAAAGTATAGTTTACATTAGAACAGATTGCAGCATCTACTCCTGCATTGGCGGTAGCCAATGCTCCAATAGAAATTGTATTTGTTGCTGTTGCTGATGCACAACCACCAGAGGCAGGTATCAAGTTAGTTACGGTGTATGTCCCGGGTGCGCTGTTCGCTAAATCAACTACCCCTGTATTAACATTAATAAACGACAAACCTGCCGGTATAGCACTAAAAGTGCCTGCACTGGCGCCTAATGGGAAAGTTGGAGTTGCGCTTGAACCGCTGTTTTGGCAATAAGCAGTTGGATTATAACTGAAGGTTGCTGACGGAGCAGTAGTTATTGTAACAGTGAATGTACTTGTATTCGGGCAAGGACCTGGAGTTGCATACGTTATGGTATATGTACCTATAGTACTTGTACTTAAAGTAATTGTCCCTGTATTTGAATTTATAGATAAACCAACGGGTGTTGAAAAGAAAGTACCTCCTGAAACGCCCGAAATAACCGGTGTTTGATTAGTACCTGTCAAGCAGAATGTAGAGCTGGAATAAATGAAAGCCGCAATCTGCAAAGGATTAATTGTTAAAAGCATTGTATCACTCGTAGGCAGGCAAACTCCAACAGGGTCGTTTGTAGCGTAAATTATATGCACGCTGCCTGTAGCAATATCACTTGCCGATGGAGTATATGTTGAGTTAGGACTCGCTTGATTACTAAAAGTCCCAGTTCCCAGAGTTGTCCAAGTAGCAGAAGTAGCGCTTCCGCCATAGGTACCAGACAGCGAATAGGTTGAATTTGCACAAACACTACCATCAATACCGGCATTTACAGTGGCATTAGGATTTATTGTCAGAATCATCGCATCTGTTGCGGCAGGACATGGTCCAGGAGGGTCGTTTGTTGTAAGAGTTAATGTAACACTTCCAGCAATTATATCTGCTCCGGACGGAGTATAAACTGCATTAAGCAATGAGGTAGTGTTAAATGTTCCAGTACCACTACTGCTCCAAATTCCTGAAGTTGCCGAACCTGAAATCGCACCCGAAAGAGTATAGCTATTGCCTGCGCATGTCACATCATCAGAACCGGCATTTGCCAAAGCAACGGGGGTAATTGTTAAAATCATTGCATCGGTTGCCGGTGTGCAAGGACCTGCAGGGTCGTTAGTAGTAATCGTTAACGTCACGCTGACTGCTGCAATATCAGCAACTGAAGGTGTATATGTCGCCGTAGCACTATTAGGATTATTAAAAGTTCCGCTTCCTGAAGAGGTCCAGTTCAAAGAGGATGCACCGCCACCAATTGTACCTGCCAATATAATTGAACTGTTGGCACAAATAGATGCATTAGCGCCTGCATTTGTCGTTGCATTTTGATTTATTGTTAATACCATAGCATCGCTTACTGATGGACAAGGTCCCGCAGGATCATTAGAAGTTATTGTTAATGTTACATTTCCAAGTGTAATATCATTTGCAGAAGGAGTGTATGTTGCATTTCCAATAGTTGTATTATTGAAGGTTCCGCTTCCGCTTGTAATCCAAGTCAGTGAAGTAGCAGAACCACCAACCGAACCGGATAAATTATAAGTACTTCCTGAACATATTACATCGTCAATTCCTGCATTAGCAGTGGCTGGAGGATTGATAGTCAAAACTAGTGAGTCGGAAATGGAAGAGCAGGGTCCGGGAGGATCATTAGTAGTAATAAATAAAATTACACTGCCGGCAGAAATATCACTGGCAGAAGGAGTATAGGTTGCATTAGGCAGATTAACATTATTGAAAGAACCGGTACCTGTAGTGCCCCATGTTACCGAAATTGCACCGCCTCCAAAAGAACCTGATAAGTTATAAGTTGAATTGGCACAAACTGCATCATCCGGTCCTGCGTTGGCAATAGGTGGATGATTAATTGTTAGAGTAATGAAGTCAGAAACAGAAGAGCAAACTCCAGCTGGGTCGTCTGTTGTAATAGTCAATATAACATTCCCTGCTGCAATATCTGCAGCTGAAGGAGAGTAAGTTGCATTTGTCAGAGTTGCATTATCAAATGTCCCAGTTCCACTGGTTGTCCATAATGAAGAGGTTGCACCACCACCAAAAGATCCGGATAAAGTATAAGAATTGCTATTGCAAATTACCACATCCAACCCTGCACTTACAGTGGCGGCAGAATTTATTGTAAGTAACATTGAATCTTTTACTGCGTTACATGGTCCGATCGGGTCGTTTGTTGTAATTATTAAAAAAACACTTCCTGCTGAAATATCGGCTGCAGAAGGAGTATAAGTTGTTGTTGGTATATTCGGGTTGTTAAAAGTTCCAGTTCCACTTGTACTCCAGCTAATAGATGAAGTTGATCCTCCTATCGAAGCGGTAGCAGTATAATGAGAAGAAGAACAAATTGTAGCATCTGGGCCTGCATTAGCCGTTGGAAGAGGGTTTATTGTCAAAACTATTGCATCTGTTGCTGCGTTGCACGGTCCAGACGGATCATTTGTTGTTAATGTGAGAATTACACTTCCAGATGAAATATCTGCTGCCGAAGGAGTGTAAGTTGCATTGGCTAACGTTGGATCATTAAATGTTCCACTACCGCTTGTATTCCAATTAGCAGAAGTTGCTCCGCCACGGAATGTACCTGATAATAAATACGCACTTCCAGAACAAATTACCGCATTTGTACCTGCTGAAACTGTTGTAGCCATGTTAATGGTTAATAACATTGAATCAACTACTGCATTACAAGGTCCTGCAGGATTATTGGAGGTGACAATTAAAAATAGACTTCCAGCAGCAATATCCGCGGCTGATGGCGTGTAAACAGAAATTGGCACATTAGAATTGTTAAATGTTCCCGTCCCGCTTGTACTCCAAGTAACTGAAGTTGTTGAGCCTCCAATCGATGCTGTCGCTGAATAAGTAGAAGAAGAACAGATTGATGCATCTGGCCCTGCATTAGCAATTGGAAGCGAGTTAATTGTTAATACAATTGCGTCGGACACAGAATCACATGGGCCAGAAGGATTATTTGTGGTTAAGGTAAGAATAACACTTCCTGATGACACATCAGTTAATGAAGGCGTATAAGTCGCATTTGTTAAAGCAGCATCATCAAAAGTTCCTGTTCCGCTTGAACTCCATGTTGCGGATGTAGCGCTTCCACCAAAAGTCCCATTTAAAGTAAAGGTGCTTCCTGCACAAATTACACTGCTAATACCTGCATTAACTGTTGCCGCAGAATTAATTGTTAAAACCGTTGAATCGAGTGCAGGGCAAAATCCTGCAGGGTCAGTTACATTCAATATTAAATAAATTGATCCTCCTGAATTATCTGCAGCTGATGGAGTGTAAGTTGCGTTTGCAAGAGTTGCATTATTAAATAATCCTGTTCCGGTTGTTGTCCAAGTTAATGATGTAGCTCCGCCGCCAATTGACCCTGACAAAGTATAAGGAGAACCAGAACACATTACAGCATCAGAGCCTGCATTTGCAATAACTGCGGCATTAATTGTCAAATTGCTTGTTGCTATAGCTTGTGAGCATCCATTTGCTGCTGCAATCGTATTTGTAACTGTATAGTTTCCAGGCGAACTAAGCTGCAAATCAACTTCCCCGGTAATATTACTTACAAAAACTAAACCCGATGGAATTGCAGTAAATACGCCAGCACTTGCACCTGATGTAAATGAGGGCAACGGATTCGGACTGCTGAATTGGCAATATGAAGAAGGACTATAACTAAAAGTTGCTATTGGTGCGGTAGTTATAGTAATGTTCATTGAATCTTTTGCCGGGCAAGGACCGTTTGTTGTATAAAATATTGTATAGTTACCAACCGAACTTAGAGAAAGATTAATTGTGCCGGTATTGTTATTTAATGACAAGCCAGCAGGAGTGAAAGTAAATGTACCACCTGAAAGACCTGTTATGGTTGGAGTCGGATTTGGCGCTGTTTTACAAAACGTTGAAGTTGTATATAAAAATGCAGCATTATCATTTGGTGTAATTGATAAAATCATATTATCATTTACAGCGGGACAAATCCCCACCGGGTCATTTGTTGTAATTGTTAAAGTTACTGTTCCTGCTGTAATATCATTGGCTGAAGGAGTATATGTTGCATTGGCTAAATTGATATTATCAAATGTTCCTGTTCCACTGCTCGACCAAGTTAAAGAAGCTGCACTTCCACCAATTGATCCCGATAACAAGTAAGAACTGTTTTGACAAATTGAGGCATCTGCCCCTGCATTTGCTGTTGCAGCAGGATTAATATTCAATATCATCGCATCACTAACTGATTGACATGGTCCTGATGGGTCATTTGTTGTAATTGTTAATGTAACGCTTCCGTTGGAAATATCTGTTGAAGATGGAGTATAAGTCGCATTAGGTAAAGCTGCATTGTCGAATGTTCCGCTTCCATTAGTGGTCCAGGCAGAAGAAGTTGCTCCTCCACCAACTGAGCCTGACAAAGTATATGTGTCACCGGCGCATATTGTGGCATCAACACCTGCATTGGCAGTAACAGGAGGGTTTATTGTCAAAAGCATAGAATCAATAGTAAAAGAACAAGGACCTATTGGGTCGTTAGTAGTAATATATAATGTTACGCTACCAGCAGTATTGTCTGCTATTGAAGGAGTATAAATTGCGTTTGCCAATGCAGCATTATTGAAACTTCCGCTTCCGCTGGTTGTCCATAACAAGGTAGTTGCACTTCCTCCGATAGAACCTGATAATGTATAAGAAGTACTTTGACAAATTGCTGCATCTGCCCCTGCATTTGCAATAGTAACTGGGTTAATTGTTAATATCATTGCGCTGTTCACAGCCGGACAAGGTCCTGATGGGTCATTTGAAGTAATTGTCAAAGTCACGCTTCCGTTTGTAATGTCTGTTGGAGAAGGTGTATAAGTAGGATTCTGCAAACTTGCATCATCAAATGTTCCACTTCCGCTGGTTGTCCAGGTTGTTGAAGTTGTTCCTCCTGCAACAGAACCTGATAAAGTATAGGTATTGCCGGCACATATTGTTGCATTAGTGCCTGCATTGACAATTGCCGCAGGATTAATAGTAAGCACCATAGCATCGGTTGCAGAAGAACATGGTCCTGGAGGGTCGTTAGTAGTGATGGTTAAAGTAACACTTCCGAACGTAATGTCCGCAGGGGAAGGAGTATAGGTAGCGTTTGCCAATAATGCATTATCAAAAGTACCACTTCCGCTGGTTGTCCAGTTTAATGATGTTGCCCCTCCTCCAATTGTTCCTGAAAGTGTATATGTGCCATTTGAACATATAGTTCCGTTTCCTCCTGCATTTGCCGTAGTTGACGGGTTAACAGTTACAGTTACTGTTTGTGTATTTCCAGGACAGCTACCTAAAACCGTCGCTGATGGTGTAACTGTATAGGTTACCGTTTGTGCGACTGCTGTATTGTTGGTTATTACATCGGATAAAGTATTAGAAGTTTGCAAACTTGTTGATTCGCCCGACGTATTTGGATTATTAGAAGCAATCCACGAATAAGCAGACGTTACATCG